>NZ_JBFTSF010000012.1:0-53301 GCF_056399905.1 Cupriavidus sp. 01L46 | reverse complement strand
TGCCGACCCCGCAACCCTTGCCCCGTCTGCTTTGCAGCGGTGTTTCGTGTTGCGAGGGGGCGAATCATATGCGCCTCCCCAGACCTTGGCAATCGTTTTGTCACATGAGTATGCGAGGCATGCCGAAGGCGCGGGAACAACCCATTGATCTATAAAGAAAATACAGCCCGCTTAACCCGCACCGGAAGGTGAATACCCGATGAAGTTGCTCGGGTATTCACCTATCAAGTTTTAGCGATGCTTGAAATCGGGCGCCCTCTTCTCCACAAAAGCAGCCATCCCTTCCTTCTGGTCTTCCGTCGCAAAGGTGGAGTGGAACAAACGGCGCTCCAGGTGCACGCCCTCGGAAAGGCTGGTTTCGTAAGCCGCATTGATCGACTCCTTGATCATCATCACCACCGGCAGCGAGAAACCGGCGATGGTCTCGGCAGCGGCCAGCGCATCGTCGAGCAGCTTGTCGGCGGCAACCACGCGCGACACGAGGCCGGCGCGTTCGGCTTCCGCCGCGTCCATCATGCGCGAAGTCAGGCACAGGTCCATGGCCTTGGCCTTGGAGACCGCGCGCGGCAGGCGTTGGGTGCCGCCGGCGCCTGGCATCGTGCCCAGCTTGACCTCGGGCTKGCCGAAACGGGCGGTATCGGCGGCGATGATGATGTCGCACATCATCGCCAGCTCGCAGCCGCCGCCGAGCGCGTAGCCGGCAACGGCCGCGATCACCGGCTTGCGGATGCGGCGGATCGTTTCCCAGTTGCGCGTGATGTAGTCGCCCTTGTACACATCCATGTAGGAGTACTTGGCCATCATGCCGATATCGGCGCCCGCGGCAAAAGCGCGTTCGCTGCCGGTGATCACGATGCTGCCGATGGCTTCATCGGCGTCGAATGCGAGCAGCGCCGCGCCCAGTTCATCCATCAGGGCGTCATTGAGCGCGTTCAGGGCCTTGGGGCGATTCAGCGTCACCAGGCCGACGCGCCCGCGCGTTTCCACCAGAATGTTCTCGTACGGCATGTGTTCTCCTCTTGGAATGGGAAGTCGGAAAGCGGCAAGTGGATCGATTCGTTACCCTGCGAGACGATACTCGCGTGCGCAAATTAGTGCTACCATTTGCCGACCGACTGGTCGGTTAATTTAAACGGCGATCCGGCCCCTCCTATATATAAGAGTGGCCGCGTGCCGCCAGACATTGCCTCCACTGACATGGCAGGAGACGAAAGATGCCAGATACGCCCCCACAGACCAGCCTGACTACCGGCCCGATACTGCTCGCCTGGCATGGCCAGGTTGCGGTCATCACGCTGAATCGCCCCGACAAGCTCAATAGTTTTACCCGCGAAATGCACGCCGTGCTGCAGCTGGCACTCGACCATGTGGAGGCCGGCGGCGCCCGCGCCCTGCTGTTGACGGGTGCCGGGCGCGGCTTCTGCGCGGGACAKGACCTGGCCGACCTGGATTTCACGCCCGGCGCCATGACCGACCTCGGCGAGTTGATCGACGTGTGGTTCAACCGGCTGGTCCGGCGCCTGCAAAAGCTGCCGCTGCCGGTGATTGCCGCCGTCAACGGCACGGCGGCCGGCGCGGGGGCCAACCTGGCGCTGGCTTGCGACATGGTGCTGGCGGCGCGCTCGGCCAGCTTTATCCAGGCCTTCGTCAAGATCGGGCTGGTGCCGGATTCGGGCGGCACCTGGCTGCTGCCCAAGCGCATCGGCATGGCCCGCGCCATGGGCCTGGCCATGACGGGCGACAAGCTCAGCGCCGACGAGGCCGAAAAGTGGGGGCTGATCTGGGAGGCGATGGACGATCCGCTGCTGCCCGTGCAGGCGTTGGCGCTGGCCACGCACCTGGCGGCCCAGCCGACGCGCGCCCTGGCCGCCATCAAGCAAGCCATGTACGCCGGCGCGAGCCAGGGGCTCGATGCCCAGCTTGACCTGGAACGCGACCTGCAGCGCGAGCTGGGCGCGTCGCCCGACTATGCCGAGGGCGTGAACGCCTTCCTGGAAAAACGCGCACCGCGCTTCACCGGGCGATAGGATCGCCAATGCCCCGGCACAGCCAACAGCCCGAACAGGAGACCAGCTTGACCCACGATCCCCAGGCCCTCGCGGAAGCGGCCGCCGCCAGCATGTACGAAGCCGACGCCTGCAGCCGCTGGCTGGGCATCATCGTCGAGGCCGTGCGGCCCGGCTACGCGCGCTTGTCCATGCCGGTGCGCCGGGAATTCCTCAACGGCCACGGCATCTGCCACGGCGGCCTGATGTTCACGCTGGCCGACTCGACCTTTGCCTTCGCCTGCAACAGCCACAATATCAACACGGTGGCGGCAGGCTGCAGCATCGAGTTCCTCAAACCCGTGCACGGCGGCGACGTGCTGACGGCAGAAGCCACGGAGCAGGTCCTGTCCGGCAAGTCCGCGCAGATCAAGGGGCATGTGGTCGCCCCGCCGGGCGCGGCGCAGTGATGCCTGGCCCAGACGAATATAAATACAAATACCAGCAAACATAAGCCCCGCGCAGGAGACACCATGACGCGCCTGACAGATCTGCCGCTCGAGCCGATCGAGACCGCCAGCCGCGACGCATTGCAGGCGTTGCAACTGGAACGCCTGCAATGGTCGCTCAACCACGCCTATCAGAACTCGCCGGTCTACCGCCACAAGTTCGATGCCGCCGGCGTCCACCCGAACCAGATCCGTACGCTGGCCGACCTCGCCCGCTTTCCGTTCACCACCAAGCAGGACTTGCGCGATAGCTACCCGTTCGGGATGTTCGCCGTGCCGCAGGACCGCGTGGCACGCATCCATGCATCGTCGGGCACAACCGGCAAGCCCACGGTGGTGGGCTACACCTTGAAGGACATCGACACCTGKGCCACGGTGGTGGCCCGCTCGATCCGCGCGGCCGGCGCGCGGCGCGGCGACAAGGTGCATATCAGCTACGGCTACGGGCTCTTTACCGGCGGACTCGGCGCGCACTATGGCGTGGAAAAGGCAGGGCTCACGGCGATCCCGTTCGGTGGCGGCCAGACCGAGCGGCAGGTGCAGCTGATCCAGGACTTCAAGCCGGAAGTGATCATGGTCACGCCCAGCTACATGCTGGCCATCGCCGACGAGTTCGAGCGCCAGGGCATCGACCCGACCTCCAGTTCCCTCAAAGTCGGTATCTTCGGCGCGGAGCCGTGGACGCCTGAGATGCGCCTGGTCATCGAGAAGCGCATGGGCATCTCGGCAGTGGATATCTACGGGCTGTCGGAAGTCATGGGGCCGGGCGTGGCCAGCGAGTGCGCAGAGACCAAGGATGGCCCGACCATCTGGGAGGACCATTTCTACCCGGAGGTGATCGATCCCATCACCGGCGAGGTGCTGCCCGACGGTGAATTCGGCGAGCTGGTCTTTACGTCGCTGTCCAAGGAGGCCCTGCCGATTGTCCGTTACCGGACCCGGGATCTCACCCGGCTGCTGCCCGGCAGCGCCCGCGGCGCCTTCCGCCGCATGGAGAAGGTGACCGGCCGCACAGACGACATGATGATCATCCGCGGCGTCAACGTGTTCCCCTCGCAGATCGAGGAACTGATCCTCAAGCACGCCGAACTGGCGCCGCACTACCAGTGCGTGCTGACCAAGGATGGCCATCTCGATGTGCTGACCGTGCGCGTGGAATGCGCGCATGGCGTCGACCCGGCGGCCACGCAGCAGGCCAGCGCCCAGCTGACCTACGACATCAAGGCGTTTATCGGCGTGACCGTTGGCATCGAGATCCTGCCTAGCGGCGGCGTGGAGCGCTCGGTGGGCAAGGCGAGGCGCATCGTCGACCAGCGCCCGCGCTGAAGCGCCGAAGCGCTGAAGGTGGAGAGGTAATAACAAGGGCCGGCCAGGAATGGCCGGCCCTTGCTTTCATGCCCTAGCTGCGCGGCATCAGCACCCACATGCGCCCGCCCTGCTTCATCCGTCCAGCGGTCTCGCCAGCTGCATCGCCAGCCCCCCAGAAGAAGTCAGCCCGCACCCCGCCCTTGATGGCGGAGCCCGTATCCTGCGCGAACATCAGGCGCTGGATTGGCTCGGACGACAGCGGCCGCGTGGTCGAGAGGAAGACCGGCACGCCTAGCGGGATGGTCGCGGGATCGACCGCGATGGAGCGCTCGGCAGYCAGCGGCACGCCCAGCGCGCCGACCGGGCCATCGTTATTAGGCGGCAGCTCGCGGAAGAACACGAAGCGCGGGTTCACGTTGAGCATCTCATCCACGCGCCCCGGGTTGGCCCGCGCCCAGGCCTTGATGCCTTGCATGGTGGCCTGCGCCGGCGTGATCTCGCCGCGGTCGAGCAGCCACTTGCCGAAGGAACGGAACGGCTGGTCGTTGGTGCCGCCGAAGCCCACCCGCATGACGCTGCCGTCCTGCAGGCGGATCCGGCCGGAGCCCTGGATCTGCAGGAACGCCGCTTCCACGGGATCATCCACCCAGACCAGTTCCTGGCCGCGCAGGGCCGGGTTCTGCAGCAATTCGCCGCGCGCCGGCAGCGGCCGGCTGCCCCATTGGGGCGGCTTGCGATACAGCGGGACCTGGTACTGTCCCTGGCGCGTGCGTGCGCCGTGCAGGATCGGCTCGTAGTAGCCGGTGATCAGCCCGCTGTCGGTGCCATCGCCGTTGACCACGCGGAAGGGCTGGAAGTTGGACTCGAAGTAGGCGCGCATCGCACCCAGGTCGCCTGCGTCGACCATCAGGCCGAGCGCGCAGACGCGGTTCCACTCGGCGCGCTTCTTCAGGGCCTGGCAACTGGCCTGCAGCGCCGGCCAGGCGGCGCGCATGTCGTCCTGGCTCCAGCCGCCGATCTCGCCCCAGCTGGCGGCTTGCAGCACGCCCTTCTGGGTGGAACCGGTGGGCGGCGTCACGGGCCGGGTGCCCGGGCCTTCAATGCGGGGCGGCGGGCCGCTCATGCAGCCGGCCAGCAGCGTGGTGGCGGCGGCAAGCCCGAGCCAGCCAAGCCGGCGGCCGCTGGCAGCGGTACTTGCCTGTCCCGACGAGGCGCGGGAAGACGAAAAAGGAAAGCGGAAAAGGGAATGCAGGTGTGCCATCTTGATTGGGTGAAAACTCAGCGTATCGCGGCCGGACGCATCTGCCGATGGCCTACAATGCCCACCGTCGCCTCCACGTAGCCCTGTCATGAGCAAGTTCTTTGAAGCCCATCCCATGCTGCTCTTCGCCCTCGAGGCCGGACTGGCGCTCTTCCTGCTGATCTTCATCGTGGTCTGGACCATGGGCACGGCCAAGAAGAACCCGCGCCCCAGCCGCGCTCCGGACGATCATCCGTCGCGTGCGGGACATGGAGGAAATGCGGGACAAGGCACGGCGCGTACCCAACAGGATCAGGACAGCGCTTCGGGCCAATAGGTTCCGCCGCGTTCAGTACAACGTCTCAGTGCAGCATGCGCGGCAGGACCAGCGCAAACTCGGGGATCGGCACCTCGAAGCGATGGCCATCCTCGGCCACGCAGAAATACTCGCCCTTCATCGAACCCACCGGGGTCGAGATGGTGGCCCAGCTGGTGTACTCGAAATGCTCGCCCGGCTTGAGCAGGGGCTGGTGCCCGACCACGCCAAGGCCAGCCACTTCCTGGGTACCGTTGTCGCTATCGGTGATGACCCAGTGCCGGGAGATCAGCTGCGCAGCCACCTCGCCGGTATTGTGGATCGTGATGGTGTAGGCGAAGGCATGGCGCCCGCGCTCAGGGTCGGACTGGTCGGCCAGGTACTGGGTACGTACGGCCACGGAAAACGCGTATTCGCTCATTGTCGACACATCAGGGCGGGATCAGGGTAGCCGCATTGTGCGGCATGGCTCCGGGGGCGGCAAGCTAAGCCGCCGCAAGCTGCCTGTCGGACGGCAGCGGCGCCCCGCGCGGGGAGGGTAAAATACCGGCTTCCCCCTTGAAGCACCCTCCTTTCGAGCCCCGCCATGAGCACGCCCACCTACCGCATCGCCCCGTCCATCCTGTCCGCCGACTTTGCCCGCCTGGGCGAGGAAGTGCGGCGCGTGACCGCGGACGGCGCCGACTGGATCCATTTCGACGTGATGGACAACCACTACGTGCCGAACCTGACGGTGGGCCCGCTGGTGTGCGAGGCGATCCGCCCCCACGTGACCGCCCCGATCGACGTGCACCTGATGGTGCGCCCGGTGGACCGCATCATTCCGGACTTCGCCAAGGCAGGCGCCAATATCATCACCTTCCACCCGGAAGCCAGCGAGCATATCGACCGCTCCCTGGCGCTGATCCGCGAACACGGCTGCCAGGCCGGCCTGGTGTTCAACCCGGCCACGCCGCTGCACCACCTGGACCACGTGATGGACCGGATCGACGTGATCCTGCTGATGTCGGTCAACCCCGGCTTTGGCGGCCAGTCCTTCATTCCCGAGACGCTCAACAAGCTGCGTGCGGCGCGCAAGCGCATCGACGCGTATGCCGAGCGCACCGGACGCCGCATCCTGCTGGAAGTGGACGGTGGCGTGAAGATCGACAACATCGCCGAGATCGCCGCGGCCGGGGCCGACACCTTTGTCGCCGGTTCCGCCGTGTTCAGCAAGCCGGACGCCGACGGCGGCTACAAGGGCGTGCTGTCGGCCATGCGCAGCGAGCTGGCCAAGGTCGGCAAGGCAGGCCAATGAGCTCGGCGCAGATGAAGCGCACCGACTGGCGCGGCATCCGCGGTGTCATCGTGGACCTGGACGGCACCATGGTGGACACCGCCGGCGACTTCCACGCGGCGGTCAATGCCATGTTGAAGGCGCTGGTCCACCTGCATCCGCAGCTTGGCAACGCCGCGCCGATGAGCAAGGAAGAGATCGTCAGCTTCGTCGGCAAGGGCTCGGAGAACCTGATCCGGCGCGTGCTGGATGCGCGCTTCTCGCCGGCCCACGCCAACGGCATGTTTGCCGATGCGCTGGCGCTGTACGACCGCGAATACCTGCGCATCAACGGTCAGTTCTCGCAGGTCTACCCCGGCGTCGCCGAGGGCCTGGCGGCCCTGAAGGCAGCTGGCCTCCGGATGGCCTGCGTGACCAACAAGCCGCATAGCTTCACCGAGCCGCTGCTGGCCAAGACCGGCCTGGGCCGGTTCTTCGAGCTGGTCTACGGCGGCGACGCCTTCGCCCTGCGCAAGCCGGATCCCCTTCCGCTGCTCAAGGTAGCGGAGGTGTTCCACCTGGAGCCGGCCGAAATGGCCGCGGTCGGCGACTCGGAAAACGATGCGCAGGCGGCCCGCGCGGCGGGCATGGGAGTGCTGCTTGTGCCCTACGGCTACAACCACGGCAATCCTGTACAAGGCGTTGACGCCGATGGTATAGTCGATTCCATTGTTCGCGTTGCCGAGCTGTTGGCGGCACACCGGGCATGATCCCGGCGGCCGCAAGGCCGCCGAAGCCAAGGCACCACCCAACATCCAAACCATAAATCGCTGAACACGATTTCATGTTTCTGAACCGCAAACGCATCTCTTCTGGCAGTGATCGGCAGGCCTGGCCCTGGCGTCGCTGGCGCGCCTCCCAACAGGCGTAAAGTGCGTTCGCGAGTCTCCTGACCGCCCCTTTCCCGCATCCCCGCGATGCATCCGCACCAGGAACGGGCCGGCCAGACCGGCAGGTTGCCGGACCTTCTCTGATTTTCCAGCCGCCCGACATCCAGCCCTTGCGCCGGTGTCTTCCGAACGCGCTGCACGCCCACCCCGGCCGTGCGTGGACACTCGTCCGCGCCATGGTCTCTCCGGGGCGGGTCTGACGACCTTCCAGCCCCAAGTTGCCGACACCGCGGCGTGCGCCATACTGATACGCAGGCGCCGCAGCACAAGAGGATCGACATGACCGAACTGGAATTCAAATCGCTGGCCGAGCAGGGCTACAACCGTATCCCCCTGATCACCGAAGCCTTCGCCGACCTGGAAACGCCGCTGTCGCTGTACCTGAAGCTGGCGCAATCGCAAACGCGCGGGGTCAACACCTTCTTGCTGGAATCCGTGGTGGGCGGCGAGCGCTTTGGACGCTACTCGTTCATCGGCCTGCACGCCMGCACCCTGCTGCGCGCCTCGGGCATGCGCACCGAAGTGGTCACGGATGGCCGCGTGGTGGAAACCCATGAAGGCAACCCGCTCGACTTCATCGCCGACTTCGAGAAGCGCTTCAAGGTGGCGCTGCGCCCCGGCCTGCCGCGCTTTTGCGGTGGCCTGGCCGGCTACTTCGGCTACGACGCGGTGCGTTATATCGAGAAGAAGCTCGCCAACACGCAAAAGCCGGACGACCTGAACCTGCCCGACATCCAGCTGCTGCTGTGCGAAGAGCTGGCCGTGATCGACAACCTGTCCGGCAAGCTTTACCTGATCGTCTACGCTGACCCGACCACGCCGGAAGCCTACGCCCGCGCCCGCCAGCGCCTGCGCGAGCTGCGCATGAAGCTGCGCCAGCCGGTGGATGTGCCTATCACCAGCCCCTCGGTGCAAACCGACGTCTACCGCGAATTCGAGAAGGCCGACTACCTCGCCGCCGTGCACAAGGCCAAGGAATACATCATGGCTGGCGACATGATGCAGGTGCAGATCGGCCAGCGCCTGGTCAAGCCGTACCGCGACTCCCCGCTGACGCTGTACCGCGCGCTGCGCTCGCTGAACCCGTCGCCTTACATGTACTTCTACAACTTCGGCGACTTCCAGATCGTGGGCGCCTCGCCCGAGATCCTGGTGCGCCAGGAAACCCGCCGTGTGGGCAGCAACGGCGACCAGCGCGAGGATCACATCGTCACTATCCGCCCGCTGGCCGGCACCCGTCCGCGCGGCAACACACCAGAGAAGGACGCGCAACTGGCCACCGAGCTGCTCAACGATCCCAAGGAAATCGCCGAGCACGTGATGCTGATCGACCTGGCGCGCAACGACATCGGCCGCATCGCCGAGATCGGCTCGGTCAAGGTCACCGACCAGATGGTGATCGAAAAATACTCCCACGTGCAGCACATCGTCAGCTCGGTGGAAGGCACGCTCAAGCCCGGCATGAGCAACCTCGACGTGCTGCGCGCCACCTTCCCGGCCGGCACGCTGTCGGGTGCGCCCAAGGTACACGCGATGGAGATCATCGACGAGCTGGAGCCGCGCAAGCGCGGCATCTACGGCGGCGCGGTGGGCTACCTGTCCTTCGGCGGCGAGATGGACCTGGCCATTGCGATCCGTACCGGCATCGTCAAGGACGGCAATCTCTATGTGCAGGCGGCCGCCGGCATCGTTGCCGACTCGGACCCCGAAGCCGAATGGAGGGAAACCGAAGCCAAGGCGCGCGCCGTGATCCGCGCCGCTGAGCAGGTCCAGGACGGTCTGGACTCGGATATCTAAGGTAAAGGGAACAGGGGAACCGCCATGCTGCTGATGATCGACAACTACGATTCGTTTACCTACAACATCGTCCAATACTTCGGCGAACTCGGCGCCGACGTGCGCACCTATCGCAACGACGAAATCACGCTGGAAGACATCGAGGCGCTCAAGCCCGACCATATCTGCGTTTCGCCCGGCCCGTGCAGCCCGCGTGAAGCCGGCATTTCCGTGGCAGTGCTGCAGCACTTTGCCGGCCGCATCCCGATGCTGGGCGTGTGCCTGGGCCACCAGGCCATCGGCGAAGCCTTCGGCGGCAAGGTGATCCGCGCCAAGCAGGTCATGCACGGCAAGGTCAGCCGCATCGAGACCACGCAGGAAGGCGTGTTCGCCGGCCTGCCCAAGCACTTCGACGTGACGCGCTATCATTCCCTGGMGATCGAGCGCGAGACCTTGCCGGATTGCCTGGAAGTGACGGCCTGGACACCGGATGGCGARATCATGGGCGTGCGCCACAAGACGCTCGCCRTCGARGGSGTGCAGTTCCACCCSGAGTCCATCCTGTCCGAGCACGGCCATGCGCTGCTGGCCAACTTCGTCAAGGCGCCCCGATGAGACTGCTCGATACGCCAAGCGCGCCCGTCCCCGGCGCGGCCCACACCAACGCAAAGACCGAGACCGCCATGTCCATCACGCCCCAGGAAGCCCTCACCCGCTGCATCGAACACCGCGAGATCTTCCATGACGAGATGCTGCACCTGATGCGGCAGATCATGCAGGGCCAGATGTCGCCGGTGATGGCCGCGGCCATCCTGACCGGCCTGCGGGTCAAGAAGGAGACCATCGGCGAGATCTCGGCGGCGGCGCAGGTGATGCGCGAGTTCGCCAACAAGGTGCCAGTCAAGGACCGCGAGAACTTCGTCGACATCGTCGGCACCGGCGGCGACGGCTCGCATACGTTCAATATTTCCACCGCGTCGATGTTCGTGGCGTCCGCCGCCGGCGCGCGCATTGCCAAGCACGGCAACCGTGGCGTGAGCTCCAAGTCGGGCAGCGCCGATGTGCTGGAGGCGCTGGGCGTGAACATCATGCTGACGCCGGAGCAGGTCGGGCACTGCATCGAGCAGACCGGCATCGGCTTCATGTTCGCCCCTACCCATCACCCGGCCATGAAGAATGTCGCCCCGATCCGCAAGGAAATGGGCGTGCGCACCATCTTCAATATCCTGGGCCCGCTGACCAACCCGGCCGACGCGCCCAATATCCTGATGGGCGTGTTCCACCCCGACCTGGTCGGCATCCAGGTACGCGTGATGCAGCGCCTGGGCGCGCGCCATGCGCTGGTGGTCTACGGCAAGGACGGCATGGATGAGGTCTCGCTGGGCGCCGCCACGCTGGTGGGCGAACTCAAGGACGGCGAAGTGCGCGAGTACGAAGTCCACCCCGAGGATTTCGGCCTGCAGATGATCTCCAACCGCGGCCTGAAGGTGGCCGATGCCGCCGAGTCGAAGGAAATGCTGCTGGAAGCGCTCACCGATGTGCCCGGCACCCCGCGCGAGATCGTCACGCTCAACGCCGGCACGGCGCTGTATGCGGCCAATGTGGCCAGCTCGATCGAGGACGGCATCCAGCGCGCGCGCGAGGCCATCGCCAGCGGCGCGGCGCGCGAGAAGCTCGACCAGTTCGTGCGCGCCACGCAGCAGTTCAAGTAAGCCCGAGCCATCCAGCCCCGCGAGAGAATTACCGCATGTCCGATATCCTGCAGAAAATCCTGGCCGTGAAGGCCGACGAAGTGAACGCGGCGCGCAAGAAGCGCGGCCTGCCCAGCCTGCGCGCCGAGGCCGAGAGCCTGCGCGCCGAGCCGGGCCTGGCGCCGCGCGGCTTCGAACGCGCGTTGCGCGAGAAAATCGCCGCCGGCAACGCCGGGGTGATMGCCGAGGTGAAGAAGGCCTCGCCCTCCAAGGGTGTGCTGCGCGCGAACTTCGTGCCGGAGGCCATCGCCGAGAGCTACGCCACGCATGGCGCGGCCTGCCTTTCCGTCCTGACGGACGTGAACTTCTTCCAGGGCCACGCCGACTTCCTCAAACGCGCCCGCGGCGCCTGCCCGTTGCCGGCCTTGCGCAAGGACTTCATGATCGACCTGTACCAGGTCTATGAAGCGCGCTGCTGGGGCGCCGACGCCATCCTTCTGATCGTGTCCGCGCTGGACCCGGGCCTGATGGCCGAACTGGAAGCCTGCGCGCATGAGCTCAGCATGGACGTGCTCGTGGAAGTGCACGGCGGCGAAGAGCTCGACGCCGCGCTGCGCCTGAAGACGCCGCTGCTGGGCGTGAACAACCGCAACCTGCGGACCTTCGAGGTATCGCTCGATAACACGCTGGACCTGCTTGCGCGCATCCCCGACGACCGCCTGGTGGTGACCGAATCCGGCATCATCGGCCCGGACGACGTGCACCGCATGCGTGACGCCAACGTGCACGCCTTCCTGGTGGGCGAGGCCTTCATGCGCGCGCCCGACCCGGGTGTCGAGCTGGCCCGCTTGTTCGCCTGAACGGAAACATAAAACACAATGGCCCAGGAAATCGAACTCAAGCTGGCGGTGCCGGACGGTGCCATGCCGGCGCTGGCGGCCTGGCTGGATGGACAAGGACAGGCGCGCGGCGAGCACACGCTGCTCAACGTCTACCTTGACACGCCCGCGCGCGACCTCGCCAGCGCACGCGCCGCCCTGCGGCTGCGCCGCCGCGGCGAGCAATGGCTGCAGACGCTGAAGACCGCGGGCAAGAGCGAAGCCGGGCTGGCCGCCCGCCACGAGTGGGAAACCAGGGTGGCGGCCGAAGCCATCGAGCTGGACGCCTTCCCGCCCGAGGCGCGCGCCCTGCTGGCGCCACTGGCCGCCACCCTGGCACCGGTATTCCGCACCGATTTCGCGCGGCGCACCTGGCTGATCGAGCAGGATGGCGTAAGCATCGAGGCCGCGCTCGACGTCGGCACCATTTCAGCGCCCGCCAGCGCCGCGCAAGAGACGATCCAGGAACTGGAGCTTGAGTGGCTGCCCGGCGACACCAGACAGGCGGCGCCCACCCAAGCACAGGCCGAAGCCGCGCTGCGCGCGCTGGCACTGCGCCTGCAGCACGTTGCGCCCCTCAAGCCGTCCGACCAGAGCAAGGCCGCGCGCGGCTATCGGCTCGCCGCCGGTGCCGGCCACGCCTGAGCTGGCGCGCCCGCGCCCTCTCGCCCCTCCCCCCAAAAAAAACAGGTACTCCTCCAGCATGACCAAGCACAACAGCGCACAGGCCGACCTGTTCGCAGCCCCGGCCGTTGCCGCGGCCGAAACCGAGAACGCCGCCGTGCCTGCCCCGGCCGCCGCCAGCCTGTCGGAGCAAGCCGCCGCGCTACCTGCGGCCTGGCGCGCGTTGCTGGCCCCCTGCATGAACACCGCCGGCTGGCAGGAACTGGCCGCCTTCGTCGACGGCGAGCGCGCGAGCGGCAAGCCGGTCTTTCCGCATGACGTGTTCCACGCCTTGCACCTGACGCCGCCCGAGACCGTCAAGGTGGTCATCCTTGGCCAGGACCCGTATCACGGCACCGGCGTGGTCAACGGCAGCGAGGTTCCGCAGGCGCATGGCCTGGCCTTCTCGGTGCCGGACGGCGTGCGCGTGCCGCCCAGCCTGCGCAACATCTTCAAGGAAATCGCCGCGGAGTATGAAGGCGGCGCTGCACCGGCCTCCGGCAATCTCGAAGGCTGGGCGCGCCAGGGCGTGCTGCTGCTCAACACCGTGCTGACGGTGGAGCAAGGCCAGGCCGCCAGCCACGCCAAGCGCGGCTGGGAAGCCGTGACCGATTGCCTGATCCAGGCCTTGTCGGCCGCGCGCCCGCACCTGGTCTTCCTGCTGTGGGGCAGCCATGCACAGGCCAAGAAGCCCTTGCTGGCCGGCACGCACTGCGTGCTGGAAGCGCCGCATCCGTCACCGCTGTCGGCACACCGGGGTTTCCTGGGCTGCGGACACTTCCGGCTGGCCAACGATTGGCTGCAACAGCACGGCGCCGCGCCGGTGGACTGGCGCGCCACCTGAGCCGCCGCGCAGCCAGCCGCCCCCTTGCCGGGCACGCCTCAAGCGGTCGGCAGGCAGTCGAAATCCTCGAACTCACCCGCGCCGGGCAACGCCACTAGCGCGTTGACCTGCGCGTCCGGCGGCCCACGCCGCATCCAGTTGCAAAGGGCCTCCAGCCGATCCGGCGGCCCATAGGCCATGACCTCGACCGAGCCGTCGTGCCGGTTGCGCACCCAGCCGTTGATGCCGAGCGCCCCGGCCTGCCCCGCGCAGGCCACGCGGTAGCCCACGCCCTGCACCCTCCCCTTGACCACGATGTGCCATGTTTCCATCTGGCTTCCCCTTGCCGCGCGCGAGCGCTGAAACATCCGTTGAAACGGTTACGACACGCATAACAGGTAAACTAGACCGCCATGCAAAGCGTTACCAGTAAGGGCAGGCCAATACTGGTAACGTCCGCGGCACAACGACGCGCAAGGTGCGCCCTGTCGACAACCCGACAACCCGAAAGCCCTGTTCCTAACCTGAGCCAGCGCAGCGCAAGGCGCCCACGCCCTGGCTGGCACCACCGATCCGATCCATCCCGGCCCCCGGACCGCCCGGCCCCACCCGGCCCATACGGCAACCGCAGCCAACGTTTCCACTGCCAAGATAATGCAGCAAGCCGAACACGACCAGGCCAGCTCGGTCACTTCCCGTGGCTACGCCAGCCAGTTGCTGACCGCGCCGCCGAACCGCTTCGACCTGGCGCTGCTGCCCATCATCCTGGCGGTGATCGTGCTGGTGGCCTTTGCCGCCCGCCAGATGAATGTGCCCTACCAGCCCGGCGAACCGCTGGACGTGCACCTGGACATCGCCTACCTGCCCTACTACCTCATGCGCACCAGCATCCGCATGATGATTGCGCTGGGCGCCTCGCTGCTGTTCTCCTTCGCCTTCGCGGCGCTCGCCTCCAAGAACCGCACCGCCGAGAAAGTGATGGTACCGGCGCTGGACATCCTGCAGTCGATCCCGGTGCTGGGCTTCTTGTCGATCACCGTGACCGGCTTTATCGCGCTGTTCCCCGGGAGCCTGGTCGGGGTGGAATGCGCCGCCATCTTCGCCATCTTCACCTCGCAAGCCTGGAACATGGCGTTCAGCCTGTACCAGTCGATCCGCACCATCCCGACCGACCTGGTGGAAGCGGCAGCCATGTTCCGGCTCTCGCCGTGGCAGAAGTTCTGGCGCCTCGAAGTACCTTTCGCCATGCCGGGCCTGCTGTGGAACATGATGATGTCGATGTCCGGCGGCTGGTTCTTCGTGGTGGCGTCGGAAGCCATCTCGGTATCGGGCAACGACATCCGGCTGCCGGGTATCGGCTCCTACATCTCGCTGGCGATCCAGCAGCAGAACCTGGCGGCGATCGGCTGGGCCATCCTGGCCATGCTGATCGGCATCATCCTCTATGACCAGTTCCTGTTCCGGCCGTTGATTGCCTKGGCCGACCGCTTCCGCTTCGAGATCATGGCGCAGGAGACCGAGCCGCAATCGTGGCTGCTCAACCTGCTGCGCCGCTCGGAATGGGTACGCGTGCTGCTGGGCCGCACGGCGGCGCTGGCCGAGCGCACGCTGGCCTGGGGATCCGGGCGCAAGGCGGTGGCGCCGAAGGCCAACGATGGCCGGCGCACAATATGGATCGAGCGCGCCAGCAACGTCATCATCATCCTGATTGCCGTGATGGCGCTGTATCGCGTGATGCACTTCGTGCGCACCGAGGTGGGCTGGGCTGAAGTGGGCCATGTGCTGTGGCTGGGTACGCTGACCATGGTGCGGGTGATCGTGCTGATCGCGCTAGCCGCGGTGATCTGGGTACCGATTGGCATCCGCATCGGCCTGAACCCCAAGGTAGCGCGCGTCGCCCAGCCGGTGGCGCAGTTCCTGGCCGCCTTCCCGGCCAACCTGATGTTCCCGCTGGTGGTGATGCTGATCGTGCGCTTCGGGCTGAACCCGGAGGTCTGGCTCAGCCCGCTGATGATTTTCGGCACGCAGTGGTACATCCTGTTCAACGTGATCGCCGGTGCTTCCGGCATCCCCACCGAACTCAAGCTGGCCGCGCGCAACTTTGGCCTGCGCGGCTGGCTGTTGTGGAAACGCTTCCTGATCCCCGCCGTGTTTCCCAGCCTGCTGACCGGCCTGGTGACCGCGGCCGGCGGCTCTTGGAATGCGAGTATCGTGTCCGAGTACGTCACCTGGGGCGACCGCACGCTGGTCGCCACGGGTCTTGGCAGCTATATCGCGGAGATGACCTCCAAGGGCGACTTCCCCCGCATCGCGCTAGGCATCGGCGTGATGGCGGTGTTTGTGGTGGGCTTCAACCGCTTGCTGTGGAACCGCCTCTACCTGCTGGCGCAGGAACGCACGCGCCTTTGAACCGCCATACGCAGCCAATACACTGCCAATACGCCGCCCATTTGAAGCCCTGAATCTGAACGGAATTCCATCATGGCAAGCCCCACCGCAGACGCAGCCGAATCCGTAGTCGAACTGCGCGGCGTCTCAAAAATCTTCCGCACCGCGGACCGCTCCGACCGTGCCGTGCTCGAAGGCGTGGACCTGACCCTCAAGCGCGGCGAGATCGTCGCCATGCTGGGCAAGTCCGGCTCTGGCAAGTCCACCCTGCTGCGCATCATGGCCGGTCTGGTCGGCGCCGATCGCGGCGAGGTGTGCTTTCGCGGCGAGCCGCTGCGCGGCACCGCCGAAGGCATCGCCATGGTGTTCCAGTCGTTCGCGCTGTTTCCCTGGCTCACCGTGCAGCAAAACGTGGAGCTGGGGCTGGAAGCCCAGGGCGTGCACAAGGAAGAGCGCGCGCGCCGGGCCGAGGCGGCGATCGACATGATCGGGCTGTCGGGCTTCAACAGCGCGCTGCCGCGCGAGCTCTCCGGCGGCATGCGCCAGCGCGTGGGCATTGCCCGTGCGCTGGTKACCGAGCCCGACCTGCTGCTGATGGACGAGGCCTTCTCCGCGCTCGACGTGCTGACCGGCGAGACCCTGCGCGACGAAATGCTCGACCTGTGGGAAGACGGCCGCACCAACATCAAGTGCATCCTGATCGTCTCGCACAATATCGAAGAGGCGGTGATGATGGCCGACCGCATCGTGATCCTGTCGAGCGATCCGGGCCGTATCCGCGCCGAGGTGAAGATCCCGTTCCCGCGCCCGCGCAACCGCGACTCTGCCCAGGTACGCGGGCTGATCGACGAGGTCTACACACTGATGACGTCGCCCGCCGCGATGGGCCCGCGCGTCACCGCGCTGGCGGCCGCGCGCGATATCGGCTACCGCCTGCCGGATGCCGACATCAGCCAGATGGAGGCTATTCTCGACCTGCTGTGCGAAGCACCCTTTTTCGGCAGGGCCGACCTGCCGCACCTGGCCGAGGAAGCCGGGCTCACCGACGATGACCTGCTCCCGGCCTGCGAAGCGCTGCACCTGCTGCAACTGGCCACCATCGAGCGCGGCGACATCAGCGCCACCGGCCTGGGCCGCGCGTACTACGAGACGGAGCCACCCGAGCGCAAGGTGCTGTTCGGCAAGCAATTGCTGCAACACGTGGCACTGGCCGCGCAAATCCGCCGCGAGCTGGAGCAGTCCGAGGACGGCGAGATCCGCGAGGAACACGTGCTGCGCGAGCTCGAAGCCTTCCTCAAGCCAGACGAAGCCGAGCGCGTGCTGACCCTGGCAATCGAATGGGGCCGCTATGGCGAGGTGTACGAATACAGCTACAACAGCGGCATGCTGACGCTGCCCCGCGAGGAGCAGCCGGCGCCGGGCGCGGGCACGCAGGCCTGACTGGGCGCAGCCTGGGATTCTGGTTCTTCAGGTTCCTAGCGCTCGCGCATGGCCCGGCCGATCGCGCCGGTACGCAGGGCGATCTTGGCGGTGTCCTCGCGCAGCGCGCGCAGGCGGCGCTCCAGGATGGCATTGGCGGTGCGCCCGGTGGAGCTCGCCGTGCTGGCGGTGCCGCCGGCCTCGCCGGCAGCCCGGGTCAGCTCGCCCGAGGCCGCGGCCTGTACCAGCACATCGGCGCGGCGGCGGTCGGCGGAATCGGCCAGGCGGGCGCGACGCTCGCTGGCGTCTTCGGCCGCGGGAGGCGCGGCGAGCGCTTCCGTGCCGATGGCAGCATCGGCGGCGCGCACGGCCTGGGTATCGGACACCGCCACAACATCGGCACCATCGGCACCGTCATCGGCAACACCAACCGCGGCCGCCACGTTGGCACCAACGCTAGCGTGCACCAGCCCTGCTGTCTCCGTGGCTTTCACCGGCGCCTTCGCCTTCGCCGGGTCCTTCACCGCGCGGATGAAACCCGCGCCCCGCCCACCGGCACGATCGTCCTCGGCCAGCCGTTCGCTGGCCAGCTGCAGGCTGTTGGCTGCGGCATCGGTGGCCTGGCGGATGGCGGCTTCGGCGGCCGGCAAGTCCAGCTCGCCGTAGTGCTCGCGCACCTGGATGCGCGCCGCGGCCACGTGCGCCGCCACCAGGTAGTTCTGCACGATGAAGCGGTTCAGGTTGTCCACCGCGCGATGCCGGCTCTTAGGCTCGTCGAGCATGCGCTGGAACGACCCGATCAGCGCGGACAGGCTGTCCATGAACTGCTTGCGCTGCACCCGGTAGGCAAAATCGTCCTTGGCCACGCGCAGCAGCAGGTCGCGCGTGGCGGCAATGTAGCGGCGGTTGGCCTGCAGCACGTTTTCYACCAGCGCGGGCAGCGCGCGGTATTCCCAGCTGGGCAGCACAAAGCTGAACACCGTGGCGATCACGCCGCCGATCACGGTATCGATCAGCCGCTCGCCCGCTACCGTGGAACTGCCCGGCACCAGCAGGTTGATCTGGATCAGCACCTGCACGCAGGCGGCAACAGCCGTGTAGCGGTACTTGATCGTGGAGAACGCCGTGCTGGCCACCAGCGCCAGGAACAGCACGCCCAGCAGGATCAGCGGCTGGTGCACGACCTTGAGCACGCCCACCGCGATCACGCAGCCGATCAGCGTGCCGATCAGGCGGTCGTTGTAGCGCTGCTTGGTCATGCTGAAATTGGGCTTCAGGATGACGATGATGGTCAGCAGGATCCAGTAGCTGTGCGACACATACGGCAGGTGCTCGGCAATCCACAGCCCCGCGCCCACCGCCATGGTGATGCGCAGCGCGAAGCGGAACGCCGGCGATTTCCAGTTCAGGTTGTCGCGCAGCACCTTGAGCTCGTAGCGCTGGCGCGTCAGGAACGGCGTCATGTCCGGCCCGGGCAGCACCTTGCTGGGCTCCACCGGCGTGCGCGATGCTTCGTGCAGCTGCTCCACCAGCACGATGGCGCCCTTGATCATGTCGAGCGTTTCCACCGCCGCCGTCATCGCCGCCGGGTTGATGTGGTGGTACCGCAATTGCGCGATCTCGTGCGCGACGGCGCGCAGCTCGTCCCGGTAATCCACGGAAGCGTAGGAAGGCCGGCCGCGGGTGATGTCGTAGGCGATCCCCTCCACGTCCTTGCACATCAACTGCACCAGGCGGCGCAAGTGATCGAGTACCGGCGTGCTGCCAAAGGTCTGGCGCAGCAGCGGGTAATCGGTATTGGTGGAGAGAATGTACTCGTACAGGTCCAGCATGCGCATGTGGACCTGCACCAGCAGCCCGTCATGCGTAGTGCGGTTGCCGCGCAGCACCAGGTCGCGCGCGGCCTGCTGGCGCTCCGCCACCACGATCTGCTGGCGCACCAGCTGGTTGAACAGCGCCTCGTAGTCGTTGCCGGCATCGTAGAAGCCTGCCTTGATCTCGAGGTACCCGGCCATCTCGTACAGCGACTCGGCCAGCACCTGCTGCTTGGTACGCCGCTGCGTGGCCCAGCTCACCGCCATCGCGTACGCCATATAGGCCACCGCGCCGATGCCGAACAGCAAGGAATGCTCGAGCGCGCGCCGCACCACGAAGTCCTCGTTGATGGTGAGCGTCATGACGAACAAGGCCGAGAACTGCAATGGCAAGGTCTTGTTGCCATACACCGTCATCATGCCAGCCATGAAGGTCACCAGCACCAGCACCAGCGGCATCACGCGCGGGAACGGCGTGGCCATGGCCACCAGCAAGGTCACCGCCGTGCACAGCAGCACGCTGGCCAGCATCTCGTTGAACTTGTGGTTGAACGGGCTGGGCAGATCCATCAGGCTGGTGCACAGCGCGCCCATCGACACCACCATGGCGGTGGGCAGGTCCGCGAACTGCAAGGCGATCAGCGTGGCGCCGATCACCCCGGTCGCGGAGCGCAGCCCGCGATACACGTAATGYGAATAAACGAAGGTGCGGGCGTCGTGCGCGTATTGCATGTGGTGGCGATCGGCGGCGTTGGGGCTAATCGGCCTACAGGCCCAGCCAGCGCGCACGCATGGCCTGGCGGCCGCCTTCGGCCGTCACGGTGTACTGCGCCGCCGGCTCGCGCGCGAAGGTCAGCGGCAGGACATGCAGCTCATCGCGGCGGAACACATGGCACTCGGCGCTATCGCCGTCGCGGTAGCGCGCCAGCAGCTTGTCGAGCTGGCCAGGGGCTACACGCAGGCCGTCCACCGCGGCCAGCAGGTCGCCCGCCGAGATCCCGGCCGCCTGGGCCGCGCCGCCGTCAAGCACCTGGGTCACGCGCACCCAGCCATCCTCGGTCTTGGTCTTGATGCCAAGCGCGGCGTTGCGCTCTGGCTTGGTCGGCACCGCCTTGATGCCGAAGGGCTTGAGGAGCGCGGCGAGTTGCAGCTCGCCGGTGCCTTCGGTGAGCGAGCGCAGCAGCGCACCCAGGCGCAAGCCGCTGACCTCATCGAACAAGGCGTGCACCTCGGCCTCGGTCACGCCGCGCTGCTGCGCGCCTGGCGCGTAGAAGCCGCTGCCGTAGCGCTGCCACAGCGCGCGCATGATGTCGTCGAGCGAGCGGCGGTTGCGGGTCTTGGTGCGGATGGTGAGATCCAGCGCCAGGGCAACGAGCGAGCCCTTGGTGTAGTAGCTGACGATGGCGTTGGGCGCGTTTTCGTCCTGGCGGTAGTACTTGGTCCAGGCATCGAACGAGCTATCGGCCACGCTCTGCTTGGTGCGGCCGTTGCCGCGCAGCACGCCGTTCCAGGTCTTGGCCAGCAGCTCCACATACTGCTTCTCGGTGATGCGGCCGCTGCGCACCAGCATCAGGTCATCGTAATAGCTGGTGAAACCCTCGAACAGCCACAGCAGGGGCGTGTAGGTTTCCTCGCGCAGCCGGTAGGGCACGAACGCCGCGGGCTTGATGCGCTTGACGTTCCAGGTATGGAAATACTCGTGGCTGCACAAGCCGAGGAAGGTGCGGTAGCCTTCGGTGGCTTCTGGCTTGCCGCGCGCCGGCAGGTCAGCGCGCGCGCACATCAGCGCGGTGCTGGCGCGATGCTCCAGGCCGCCGTAGCCATCCGTCGTGACCATGGTCATGAACACGTAGCGGCGGTTGCTGTCGAGGAACGGCGCGGCCTCGGTCTCGGGCTCGAACAGCCGGATCTGCGCTTCGCAGATCTGCTTCAGGTCGCGGCAGACGCGCTCCAGGTCGAGCTGCGGCACGCGGCCCGTGAACACCACGTCGTGCTGGGCGCCGCAGGCGCGGAAGCTGCCCATGGTGAAGTTGCCCATCTCGACCGGGTGATCGACCAGTTCGTCATAGTCGGCCACCTGGTACCGGCCGAAGCCGTAGCGCTTGGCGCCACCGCGCCCGGGCGCCTCGCGCATGGCCGTGGCGACCCGCCACCCGGCATAAGCCTCGCCGGCGGGTGCATGGATATCAACTGTGCAGGGCTGGTCTTCCTGCCCTTCGGCGCAGAGGAAGACTGAGCTGCCGTTGAAGAAGCCGTGCGTGGCGTCCAGGTGCGCGGCGCGCACCGACAAGTCCCAGGCGTAGACCTCATAGCTGAGCGCAAGCGGCCCGCCCACCGGGGCCGCCTGYCAGCTCTGCTTGTCCAGCTTGGTCAGCGCCACCGGCTTGCCGCCGGCCTGCGCGCGGATGCGCACGATATTGCGCGCGAAGTCACGGATCATGTAGCTGCCGGGAATCCACGCCGGCAGGTAGAACTGCTGGCCGGCGGGATGGGGGGCGTCTACCGTGACGGTGACGGCGAACAGGTGCGCTTCCGGTTGAAGCGGGGCAATGGCGTAATGGATCGGCTTCATGAGCGTGATTGTAGCGCCATGCCCGCTCCGGACTACGCGCCGGCTCAGGCGTTGACGTTCACCACCACGCGGCCGCGCATGCCACCGTCGACGATCTTGCGCCCAGCCTYGATCGCCTCCGACAAGCCGATCTCGCGGGTGATCGCGCGCAGGCGATCCGGCTCCAGGTCCTGCGACAGCCGCTGCCAGGCCTGCTCGCGCAAGGCCATCGGGGCCATCACGCTATCGATGCCGTAGAGCGTGATGCCACGCAAGATGAAGGGCGCCACCGAAGCCGGGAAGTCCAGCCCTTGCGCCAGCCCGCACGCGGTGACCGCGYCGCCGTAGCGCACCTGCRCGCAGGCATTGACCAGTGTGTGCGAGCCAACCGAGTCCACCACCGCGGCCCAGCGCTCCTTCTGCATCGGCTTATTGGGCTTGCCCAGTTCCGTTCGGTCAATCACCTCGGCCGCGCCCAGCGCCTTGAGGAAATCCGCCTCGGCCGTCTTGCCGGTGGAGGCCACCACGCGATAGCCCAGCTTCGACAGGATGGCGATGGCCACCGAGCCCACGCCGCCAGAGGCGCCGGTCACCAGCACCTCGCCATCGCCCGGCTTGATGCCAGCGCGCTCCAGCGCCAGCACTGACAGCATGGCGGTATAACCGGCAGTGCCGATGGCCATGGCCTGCTGCGTGGTGAAGGCAGGCGGCAGCGCCACCAGCCAATCGCCCTTGAGGCGGGCGCGCTGCGCCAGGCAGYCCCAATGCGTCTCGCCCACGCCATAGCCATTGAGCACGACCTTGTCGCCGGCCTTCCAGCGCGCATGGGTGGATTCCAGCACCGTGCCGGCACCGTCGATGCCCGCCACCATCGGCCACTTGCGCACCACCGGCGAGCGGCCGGTAATGGCCAGCCCGTCCTTGAAATTGATGGTGGAGTAGTCGATGGCCACCAGCACGTCGCCCTCGGCGGGCAGGCTGGATTCGTCGAGCGCGGTAACGGCGGCCTGGGTCGCGCCGTCGGCCTGGATCAGCAGCAATGCCTGGAACGTCATGGAGTCTCCATCCGGTTTTTGATTGTTAACCAAAGACGACCGGCCGGCTCCGGCACGGCAGCGCCGGGAAGGCCGCCGGCGCGACGTGCTTACTTCTTGAGGCTGGCGAGCTTGCGCTCGAGCGTGGCGGCATCGGCGGCGCCGGGAATGCGGGTGCCGTCCATGAAGAACACGGCCGGGGTGCCGGTGATGTTCAGGCTCTGGCCGAGCGCCAGGTTGTCATCCAYCGGCGTCTTGCAGCTGCCGTTGCCGGTCAGCGCCACGTGGCTGATCATCCAGTCGCGCCAGGCCTTGGTGCGGTCGGCCGCGCACCAGACCTGCTTGGCTTTTACTGACGAATCCGGCGACAGCACCGGGTACAGGAAGGTGTAGACGGTGATGTTGTCCATCTGCTGGAACGTCTGCTCGATGCGCTTGCAGTAACCGCAGTTGGGGTCGGAGAACACCGCCACCTGGCGGCTGCCATCGCCCTTGCTCCACTTGATCGCGCGCGCCAGCGGCAGGTCCGACCACTTGATGCGGTTGATGTCGGCCAGCCGCTCCTCGGTCAGGTTGGTGCCGGTCTTGGAGTCCACCATCTCGCCGTTGATGATGTAGCGGCCGGTGGCATCGGTGTAGACCACCTGGCCACCGATGTTGACCTCGAACAGGCCGGGCACGGGAGTCTTGGCCACGCTCTTCACTTCAGCGCGCCCGCCCAGCATCTTTTGCACCGATTCCTTGATGCGGTCGGTGCCGGGCTCGCCCGCCGCCATGGCGTGCAGCGCGAAGCCGGCAGCCGCAATGCCGCCAACGATGGTGGCGGACAGGGCGGGACGGCGGCGCAGGAAATGCAACATGATGACTCCAGTAATTCGATGATTCGGTTCGCGCGAGCGAGCTCGGGATTCAAGGTTCAAGGGTTGAGCGCTCAGCCAAGCGCGCGGCCGATAAGAAAACGCTTGAGCAGCGACTGGCCGCCCACGACCCGCATGCCGGCATTGCGCACCGTGCGCGCCACGCCGCCAGGCAGGGAAAACAGCCGATGCAGGCCATCGGTAGCCGCGGTCAGCGACAACAAATCGGTGGCGCGCGCGCGCTCGTAGCGGCGCAGCAAGCGCAAGTCACCTTCTGCGCGGAAAGACTCTTTGGCGGCCATCACGCGGCCAAGTTCCGCCACATCGCGCAAACCCAGGTTCATGCCCTGCCCCGCCAATGGGTGCACCACGTGGGCGGCGTCGCCCACCAGCGCCACATGCGGCTGCACAAACTGATCGGCGCGCTGCAGCACCAAGGGGAAGCCCTGCGCCGGCGTCACGCAACGCAGCGCGCCAAACTGGCGCCCCACGGCGCCGCTGGCGGCCTGCATCACGGTATCGGCCAGCGCCTCGGGCGACAGCGCCAGCAGTTCGCTCGCATGGGCATCGTCGGCCGACCACACCATCGACACACGCCGGCCCGGCAACGGCAGCAACGCCAGGATCTCGCCGTTGACCGGCTCCTCGTCCGCCATCAGCTTGGGCGGCGTGCCCAGGAACCACTGCCAGGCCGTGTCCTGGTGCGGCAGCTCGCATTCAAAATTCGCCACGACGCCAAGCTGGCGATAGTGCCGCTTGGTGACCGGAATGTGGCATTGCTCGCGCACCCACGAGCGCGCGCCGTCGGCGCCCACCACGCAAGCCGCGCGCACCTTGTCGCCGCCGGCCAGGGTCAGCGTCACGCCATCATGGTCGCGCGCGAACGCCGCAGCGGTATCGTCGAGCCAGTGCACCTGGTGCTGGAAGCGCAGCGCGGTATCGAGCACGCGCTCCACATGGCCGGATTCGATGATCCACGCCAGTTGCGCAACGGTGGCCGCGTAGGCCGAGAAATGGAGATCGCCGGCAGCCGAGGCATTGGCCTGCGCCGCACTCGCATCGCCGAACACGCGCATGTCGCACACCGGCTGCATCCGCGCCGGGTCCAGCGCCTCCCACACGCGCAACTGCTCCAGCAAGGCTTGCGAGCTCGCCGAGAAGGCGTAGATGCGGCTGTCCCACTGGCCAGGATCCGCCGTAGCGGCAGAAGCGGCAGAAGCGGCAGAAGCGGCAGAAGCGGCAGAAGCGGCAGAGCGCGGCGCAACCAGCGCCACCTGCATGCCCTGCTGGGCCAGCAGCAACGCACAAKCCTTGCCGACGATGCCGCCGCCAACCACGGCAACCTGGAAACGGGAGGGAGATGGACGAGTCATGCGTGGATTATAGCCACCCCGGCACGATGGCTTTGGTGCGCCGTCGCGCGCATGAAGCGGCGCCCAGGCGCCTGCGGCAAAGGGGCGCACGCCCTCGATGCGCACAAATTGAGCAGGCGGCAGGCGCGGCCAGCCGGTTCAGCGCAACGTCCGGCGAGGTTACAATAGCCATCTTTCTGATGGCACCCCAGCACAAAACCGGTGAGCAACGCCCCGCTTTGGCTGTGTTGTCTCGTGCTGAACCCTCCCMTCTGCGTCCCCATCGCTGCGCCATTCCAGTGCGCCGGACGCACCCAGGGTGAACCGCAACCCATTGATTTTTAAAGGTTTACCATGAGCCTCAAATGCGGCATCGTCGGCCTGCCCAACGTCGGCAAGTCCACGCTGTTCAACGCCCTGACCAAGGCCGGCATCGCCGCCGAGAACTATCCGTTCTGCACCATCGAGCCCAATGTGGGCGTGGTGGAAGTGCCGGATACGAGGCTCGCCAAGCTGGCCGAGATCGTCAAGCCCGAGCGCATCCTGCCGGCCGTGGTCGAATTCGTCGACATCGCCGGCCTGGTAGCGGGCGCGTCCAARGGTGAAGGCCTGGGCAACCAGTTCCTGGCCAACATCCGCGAAACCGACGCCATCACCCACGTGGTGCGCTGCTTCGAAGACGAGAACGTGATCCACGTCGCCGGCCGGGTCGACCCGCTGTCCGACATCGAGGTGATCAACACCGAACTGGCGCTGGCCGACCTCTCCACCGTCGAAAAAGCCCACGCCCGGTACATCAAGCCCGCCCGCGCCGGCGACAAGGAAGCGCTGCGCCTGGTGGCCGTGCTGGAAAAAGCCCAGGCCGTGCTCAACGAAGCCAAGGCCGTGCGCACGCTCGACCTGTCCGATGAAGAATGGGCCGCCATCAAGCCGCTGTGCCTGATCACCGCCAAGCCCACCATGTACGTAGCCAACGTGCGTGAAGACGGCTTCGAGAACAACCCCCACCTGGACGCCGTGCGCGCCCACGCCGCCAAGACCAAGTCGCCGGTCGTGGCCGTCTGCGCCGCCATCGAAGCCGAAATCGCCGACCTCGACGACGAAGACAAGGCCGTGTTCCTGGCCGACCTCGGCATGGAAGAACCCGGCCTGGACCGCGTGATCCGCGCCGGCTTCACCCTGCTCGGCCTGCAGACCTACTTCACCGCCGGCGTGAAGGAAGTCCGCGCCTGGACCATCCACGTGGGCGACACCGCCCCGCAGGCGGCCGGCGTGATCCACACCGACTTCGAACGCGGCTTCATCCGCGCCCAGACCATCGCCTATGAGGACTTCATTACCTTCAAGGGTGAGCAAGGCGCGAAGGAAGCCGGCAAGATGCGCGCGGAAGGGAAAGAGTATGTGGTGAAGGATGGCGACGTGATGAATTTCTTGTTTAACGTCTAAGCCGTAAGCAGGGGTTCACGAGCCCCAGCCGACTTCACGATTGCCCTGCAGCCCGCTTCCCAGCGGGCTTTTTTGTTTCTTGAGGCGTCAGCAGGATTTCCTTCAGAATTTATGACGGATACCGACGACCGCGCCAAACTGATTGTCCGACCCATTTACCGTGCCAAAGCCGGTGCTTTGGATCGCGCCGGTACCGCCTGAGGTCAGGCCCAGGTTCGAACCATCCTTGTTCTTGGTGTAACCAAGGTTCACGTAGGCATCGGTACGCTTGGATAGCGTGTAGTCAACCGATGCCACGAAACTCCACGGATCAGCCTTGGTACCGCGAAAATCTTGATAGTAGGCAGAGCCGGTCAGCGACAGCGCAGGTATCACCTGATAGGCAATGCCCAGCCAGTACAGGTTGGAGGCATTGTTAGCCCCGAGGTTGCCCGGCAGCGTGGCGCCGTCGAGCGCCATGGCCCAGCGATATCCAGCGTACATCTTGGCCGGGCCGAAGACGTAGGAGCCAGCCACGGTGGCGCGACGGATCTTGGCGCCAGTCAGGGCACCGGTCGAGGCCAGGCCAAGGTTGGTTTCGTCGTATACAGCCCCGGCGGCAAACGGACCGACGGCATAGGTCAGGCCAGCGCTGAACTCCTGGCCAATCTTGGGGCTACCCGGGACTTCACCAAAAGAGCCCCCACCGGTGTTTGCGCCGAAGCTATACAGGGCCCTGGCAGTCAGGCCGCCAAAGGTGCCGGCGTACTTGACCGAGTTGTCGGCACGGCTGGTAAACCCCGCATCCTGGCCGATGATCGAGTAGTTCGTGGCAATTGCCATTGGGTCGAACTGCAGACCGAAATCATAGAGCGGGGTCTGTTGACGGCCCAGGGTCATGTTGCCCCACTGGCTTTGCAGGCCGACGTAAGCGTTCCGACCGAACAGACGGCCACCTTGGGCCGAGGTGCCCGTGTCAAGGTTGAAACCGCTTTCCAGCACGAAGACGCCCTTCAGCCCCCCGCCCAGATCTTCCGCGCCACGCAGGCCCCAACGGCTGCCGGACAGGTTGCCCGAGGTCAGGCGGGTCACGCTGTGGCCGCCCCCGGGCTGGTTATTTTGATACTCGATGCCAGCGTCGAGGAGCCCGTACAGCGTCACGCTCGACTGCGCGTACGCGCCGCCAGCGGCCAATGCAGCGACGGCAGCAATCCATTTCATCTTCATAACACTCTCCCTGTTAGCTGATGATTGGAAACGCTGGACTATCCCGATGGCTTGCCGACGCGACCCGTCCATGTCGATCTTGTACTATGTACCAGCTGTCGGTTAACGATACTCACGAACAGTGGGCTAGCGAACCATCGAAAGCGCCTTGTTGTGATGCGGCAACAACGAGCGAACGCAGAGCAATCAAGATCGCTCCGCTTGGAGTAACGAGCACTGGGATTTTTGGGTGGCCCTCGCCCGCGGCCTCCAATTCATAGAACGGGTTAGGCACTCGCGGGATTTTGGGGTCCATCGGAGATGGACAGATCACAGGCTAGGGCCAGGCGATGCGAAGCGCCAGATACGCCACTCTACCTGTGTTGAACGAGGAAGATACAAAAGGGCGCGGGCTTGCAACCAGCGCGCGCATTGCGTCGGGCCTCCGGCATCTGCGAGCGCCATCAAGCAGGCCGTCACACAACACAGCAATGTGAATCGGCTCTGATGTTCCAGCCAATCCAATCATGGTTGGCGCACAGCGGCATGCCGACGGCAACCGCCCCCACTCACAACGCCCCCAAATCCTCCCCCCGCAGCCCCACCAGCAGCGCCTGCCCATCCGGCCCGACGCGGAACTCGCCATAGCGCGCCTTCTCGAACCGCGCCCCCTGCCCTTCCTGGAAGAAGTACGCATCGGTGGACACCTGCGCCTGCACGCCGCCCCAGCGGGCCGGCACGTTCTGGAAGCGCAGCAGYTGCTCGCCGCCGGCCAGTGCCTCGCCCGTGTACAGGCGCACGAAGGCGGCTTCGCCGCGTGCGTCGCGGCGGATCACGGCAACTTGCTCGCGGGCGGGCTCGATGCCTTGCAGCTTGCCTGCCTGGCGGATGGACTCGGCGATGGCGAAGTTCAGCGCCATGTAATCGCCTTGCATGAGCGAGCGCGGATCGACTGGCGCCAGGCGCAGGTAGATGGTGTCGCCATGCGCCAGCAGCCGTTCCTTGCCGGTGATGGCGAAGGCAGCCAGCCCGAGCGTGAGCACCCATGCCAACAGTATCCAGCGTTTCATGCTTATCTCCTTGCGCCGTCACGACGCAGCGCCATGCGCAGCAGCAGCACGGCGATGCCGGCACCGGCGAGCGTGGCGGACTTGATCAGCAGCGTCCAATGCAGCGCGCTGTAGTACCAGATGAAGCCGCTGCCGAGCGCGGCGACGGCCAGGCCCAGCCAGGGCAGCGAGCCGCGGCGCAGCGCCAGGCCGAGCGCGAGGGCGGCGGCGGCGACCGCCGGCGCACCGGCGAGCAAGGCGCTGAACAGCACCGCGCCGACAAGCGCGGTGCCCCGCACCGCCGGGCTTAGCCGCAGCCGGCCTGCTTCGGCAAGGACAAACGCGGCGAGCACCACGCCAAACAGCGCGCCGGCCATCCAGTAGTTGCCGGCGTGGCGCCCGGTGTCGGCGTCGAACAGCAGTGCCTGAGGCTGGCTGAGGCCGGTCACCACCAGGGCCGCGCCCAGTGCGAACAGCAGCGTGGCATCCGCGGCCGGCTCGATCCAGCTGTGCAGCCCGGCGGCGCAGAGCCGCCCTTCCGCCAGCACGAAGCCGGYGAGCAGTGTCATGGCGAACGGCGCGAGCCAGCCTAGCGAGAAGCTCATGGCTTGCCAGACGTGGCGCAGGCCAGGCGTCATGGCCAGGTGGAGCGCCAGTGCCACGCAGGTCCATAGGCCCAGCGCGGCCAGGAAGCGATGGAGCCGGTTGCTGACCAGCACATAGAGCACGGCCTCCAGCAGCGCGAGCGCGCCCCAGAAGGCGGCCGATTCGAGCAGGCGGCTGCCGCCGTAGGCCTGGCTCGCGCCGTACACGAGCAGACCCTGGCCGCTAAGGCTGACAGCCAGCGCGAATTGCTCGAGCGCGGTGGCACCCGCGCGGCGCCGGTACAGCACCGCCGCCAGCGCGATCATGGCGGCGCCGCAGAGCGCCATTGCCGTGGCGTTGTCGCGCGCGGCCACAAAGACCGAGCCGAGCAGGAAGGCGAGGAAGAACACGGCGCCGAGCCAGCCCGCGAGGCCCATCAGCAGCCTGACGGCCCATGGCGTGCGCCCTTGTGCGGCTAGCGGCTGCCCTTGCACCAAGCCGCGCGCGGCCAGGTCCTGCCACAACCTTTGTACTATGTGAACGTGACGGTCGCTGGTCATGCCGGCTCTCCGTTGGGCGCGCCGCTTTGGGCTTGCCCGTGGTGTCGATAGGCGCGCAGCAGCCAAGCCGCCGCCGCCGCGGACAGGCCGATGGTCAGCAGCCCGAGGATGAGGAAGGCGCCGAACGCGTCCCGGTTGCCCTCCAGCAGTAGCCGGGCAACCCCGGTCACCAGCAGCACGATGACCGAGAAGCTGGCCAGGCTGAGCGCCACCACATCGAACGCCCGCAGCCGGAACCACGCAAGCAGCCCGCCCAGCGTGAGCATGGCCACGCCGAACATGGCGAGATCGAAGTGGTTGTGCAGGAGGCTGGCAAGGCCGAGCCAGCCGGCGTAGGCGCACGCMAGCGTGGCAAGGATGCGTGCGCCGGCCAGCCCGCGAAAGCCGTAGGCCGGCGCCGCAGCGCGCAGCGCGAACCACAGCACCAGTTGCAACAGCGTGGCCGCCAGCAGCGAGAGCGTGGTGGCCCGCTCGCCAGCCGCGCCAAACAGCAGGTCGAACATGCCGCCCACGCCAAGGCGCACGCTGAAATACCGCAGCAGCGCTACATTGGCCAGCACGATTACCACCCACCAGTGCGGCGCCGCGCGCGCGGCCAGCGCCCATGGGATCGCCAGCAGTGCCCACAGGGCGAACAGCTGCCACGCGTCGGCGCCGGTCTGGTAGACCTGCCCGATCACGGCCAGCAGCACGCCGGCCACCACCTGGGCGCCGCAGAGCGCCGCCAGCCCCGCCATGTCGGTGGCCGGGCGCAGCCAGGCGAATCCCGCCAGCAGGGTCAGCGCCCCGGCCAGCAGGCCAAACTTGGCGAACTTGTGCAGGTCCTGCCAGTTGAAGGCGAAGAACACGATCACGCCGGCGCACAGCAGCGCGGCGCCCAGCATGAGCAATGTGCGATCGAGCCAGGTCCGCCACTGCGCCGCGTCGGGCTCGGTCCCTGGCCAGCTGGCGGCCACGCCGTCGGCGCCGAGCACGCCCTGCTCGCGCCAGTCTGCCAGCGCCTGGCGCGCTGCCCGYCGGTCTTGAAAGCCCTGCGTTGTGGTTGCCTGCATCTATGCTCCATGTGATGGATACGCCAGCGCACTGTAGCAAAGGCGCCGCCATCTGCGCAGCTTTCCTTGCGTGAGCGGGAGCATGCAACAGCGCTGCTTTGCCGCCTTGCCCCGGCCCGGTATGCTGTGCGTTTCTCCCATCCAGCCACACCCCGCCATGACCCTTGGTATCCTCGCCGCCATCCACGATGAAGTCGACGGCCTGATCGCCGCCATGCGCCACGATGATGCCCGCGCCACCGTGCAGACAATCGGCATGCGCGACTATCACGTTGGCCATCTCTACGGCCAGCGCTGCGTGCTGGTGCTAGCGCGCATGGGCAAGGTGGCGGCGGCGGCTACCACGGTCACCCTGGTGCGCGAGTTCGGCGTGGATGAGATCGTCTTCACCGGCCTGGCCGGCGGCATCGGGGCCGAGACGCGGGTCGGGGATGTGGTGGTGGCAGACCGCACTCTGCAGCACGACCTGGACGCGCGGCCGTTTTTTGCCCGGCACGAGGTGCCGCTGCTGGAGCGCGCTGAATTCCCCACCGATCCGACGCTTACCGCCGCGCTGCGCGAGGCCGTGGCAGGCTACCTGCGTGATGACCTKCCGACCTCCGTCCCGGCCAGCGTGCTTGCGCGCTTCGGGGTCAGCGCGCCCAGGCTGCATATGGGGATGATCGCCAGCGGCGACCAGTTCATCGGCTCCCCCGCCGCCGCGGCCGATTTGCGCGAGCGCTTGCCTGGCGTGCTGGCGGTGGAAATGGAAGGCGCCGCGGTAGCACAGGTTTGCCATGAGTATGGCGTGCGGCATGCGGTGATGCGCACGCTATCGGATCGGGCCGACGATACCGCGCACGTGGATTTTGCGGCGTTTCTGACCGACGTGGCCAGCCATTATTCGAGCGGCGTTTTGAGACGGTTCCTGGAGCAGCGCGGGTAACCAGACCAAAGCGGCGTTGGCGTTAATTCGGGTTCGAGATTGTGAGGCATGCATTCAATCTCACCGCCCCCTGGCCACGCCCCCGACCCCAACCAGCACGGCCGCGCCCAGGATGGCCGCGAACCAGCCCGCCATCTGCCCGTCGACAAACCAGTGCAGCCCACGGCCGCCGTAAAACGCGGCTAGCGCGCCCAGTGCACCGAACACCACTGCGGCCAGCAGGCTAACCCGGCCCACGGGATGCAGCCACCGCGCCGCCAGTCCAACCAGCACCCCTACCACCAGCATACCCAACATCACATTCTCCCGATTATCTGAATCTGGCGCGCTGCCTGGGAAGGCCCGCCAGGCACCGCGCGTGGCTGTAGCAATATGGTAAACCCGACCGCGCTCCGGCAAGATCCGCGCCGGGCGGTATAATGTAGCCCGGTTCGGCGGCGCTTTGCGCCGGAATCCGCGCTTGAATTCATGCCCGGATTGCACCTGACTCCCGCGCTGCGGCCAGCAAAGCCGCCGCCCGGAGCCCGGCCAGAGAGACATGCTCCCCACCATGCAACTGCTCGCGATCGGTATCAATCACACCACGGCGCCCGTCTCGCTGCGCGAGCGAGTGGCGTTTCCGCTTGAGCAGATCAAACCCGCCCTGGGCGCCTTGCGCACCCACCTGGCCGGCAAGAATGGCACCGAAGCCGCCATCCTTTCCACTTGCAACCGCACCGAGATCTATTGCGCCACCGATGTGCTGTTGTCGGGTTCGGACGGCTTCGAGCACACGCTGCGCTGGCTGGCGCAGCACCATAACGTGCCGGCCGGCGAACTCGCTCCCCACCTGTACTCGTTGCCGCAGTCCGAAGCCGTGCGCCATGCCTTCCGCGTGGCCAGCGGGCTGGACTCGATGGTGCTGGGCGAAACCCAGATCCTGGGCCAGTTGAAGGATGCAGTGCGCACCGCCGGTGAAGCCGGCGCGCTGGGCACCTACCTGAACCAATTGTTCCAGCGCACGTTCGCGGTGGCCAAGGAAGTCCGCGGCCAGACCGAGATCGGCGCGCATTCGGTATCCATGGCTGCCGCCGCGGTGCGSCTSGCCCAGCGGATTTTTGAAAGCGTCTCGACCCAGCGCGTGCTGTTCATCGGCGCGGGCGAGATGATCGAGCTGTGCGCCACGCACTTCGCGGCGCAAACGCCGCGCCAGATCGTGGTGGCCAACCGCACCGTGGAGCGTGGCGAGCGGCTGGCCGAGCAGCTCGCCGGCCAGGGCCTGACCACCGAGGCCATCCGCCTGTCGGACCTGGGCGCGCGCCTGCATGAGTTCGACATCGTGGTGTCATGCACCGCCAGCTCCCTGCCCATCATCGGGCTGGGCGCGGTGGAACGCGCCGTCAAGCTGCGCCGCCACCGCCCCATCATGATGGTGGACCTGGCCGTGCCGCGCGACGTGGAGCCCGAAGTCGCGCGTCTGGACGACGTCTTCCTGTACACCGTGGACGACCTCGGCGCCATCGTGCGCGAGGGCAATGCCATGCGCCAGGCCGCCGTGGCCCAGGCGGAAGCCATCATCKAAAGCCGCGTGCAGAATTTCATGCATTGGCTGGAAACCCGCAGCGTGGTGCCTGTCATCCGCGAACTGCAGGTGCAGGGCGAGGCCATGCGCCAGGCTGAGCTGGAGCGCGCGCGCCGCATGCTGGCGCGCGGCGACGACCCGCAAGCCGTGCTCGAAGCCCTGTCCGGCGCGCTCACCCGCAAATTCCTGCACGGCCCGACCCACGCCCTGAACCACACCCAGGGCGACGACCGCGAGACCTTGCTGCGGCTGGTGCCGGGCTTGTTCCGCCACAGCAGCCACTCCGAGCGCTAGCCGCGCTCGCCTCGGCCGTGCGTGTCCTGCGCGCGGCCAGCTTTGCGTTGCCAGCGGCCATTGCCCCGCACGCATCCCAGCAGCAACATCCGCCTCCACCCGTTTCACCGCGCCCCTTCGGACCCCCATGAAAGCCAGCATGCTTGCCAAGCTCGACCAATTGTCCGAGCGACTCGACGAAGTCAACGCCCTGCTTGCGCGCGRAGATGCCACCGCCAAGATCGACCAGTACCGCAAGCTCACGCGCGAACACGCCGAGCTGACGCCGGTGGCCGAACAATATGCGCAGTACTGCCAGGCACAGGAAGACCTGTCCACCGCGCAAGCGCTGCTGGACGATCCCGAGATGAAGGAGTTCGCGGCCGATGAGATCACCGCGGCCCGCGAGCGGCTGGAAACGCTGGAAGGCAGCCTGCAGACATTGCTGCTGCCCAAGGATCCCAACGACGACCGCAACCTGCTGCTGGAAATCCGCGCGGGTGCCGGCGGCGAGGAGAGCGCCCTGTTCGCCGCCAATTTGATGCGGATGTACACACGCTATGCCGAGCGCCAGCGCTGGCAGGTGGAGGTGATGAGCGAATCGGCGTCCGACCTGGGCGGCTACAAGGAAGTGATCATCCGGATCGCCGGGGATGCGGCCTTTTCCCGGCTGAAGTTCGAATCCGGCGGCCATCGCGTGCAGCGCGTGCCAGCCACCGAGGCCCAGGGGCGCATCCACACTTCGGCCTGCACGGTGGCAGTCATGCCCGAGGCCGACGAGGTGACCGAGGTGGAAATCAATCCGTCGGACCTGCGTGTGGATACCTTCCGCGCCTCCGGCGCCGGCGGCCAGCACGTCAACAAGACCGACTCGGCCGTGCGCCTGACCCACCTGCCCACCGGCATCGTGGTGGAGTGCCAGGACGACCGCAGCCAGCACCGCAACAAGGACAAGGCCATGAAGGTCCTGGCGGCCCGGCTGATGGACGCGAAGCTGCGCGCCGCCCAGGCGAAAGAAGCCAGCACCCGGCGCAACCTGATCGGCACCGGCGACAGAAGTGATCGTATCCGCACCTATAATTTCCCGCAGGGGCGCGTGACGGATCACCGTATCAACCTGACGCTCTACAAGATCGACATGATCATGGACGGCGATCTCGACGAGCTCCTGTCCGCCTTGTCCGCGGAACACCAGGCGGATCAACTGGCGGCACTGGGCGAAGGGCATTAATCGCTTGGCATTAGCAGGTTATTGCGACGAATTACCGGTCATTAAGGCAGATTTTTGGATCGCACTGCATAAATCGCGATTTCTGAACGAAAACCTTTGTATCTGTTGTAAATGCTTGCAACAGCACTGGCGTGCCATTTTCCGCTGTCTATAATCGATTCCGACCGAGCCACCATACAGAGGTCGGCGTGTCGCCACTCGAAAACGGACAAAAGGACGAAATCATGAAGAAATTGCTCGCGCTGTTGATGATCACCGCCGCCATGGCTGCCTGCAGCAAGAAGGAAGAAGCCCCCGCCACGCCGAGCGCCGAGAGCGCCATGCAAAGCGCYGCTGAATCCGCCAAGGCCGCCGCCAGCGACGCCGCATCCGCCGCCAGCAATGCCGCCGATGCCGCCAAGTCCGCTGCCAGCAGCGCGGCTGCCGACGTTTCCGCTGCCGCCGAAAAGGCCAAGGTCGATGCCGGCAATGCCATGGAAAAGGCGAAGGACGCCGCCAAGGATGCTGTCAACGCCAGCGCGGACAAAGCCAAGGACGCCGTCAACAAGTAATTCGCACGCCACGGCGGCAAGAAACTGGCGCATCGCGGCCAGGCACCGCCGCCCAGGCAAGCGCGTTACACTGCAAACCCCGTCAGGGCACCTCCCGGCGGGGTTTTGTTTTTTTGCCCGATCCATGCCCAGCACCACGTCCATCGCCACCTGCCCCAGCCCCAATGCCACCGCGCCGGTCTCACTGCCTGAGACGGCCACGGTACGCGACGCCCTGGCCGTGGCTGCGGCAGCCGGCTTGCCAGCGCTGGAGGCGCGCCTGCTGGTCAGCCACGTCACCGGGCTCACCCGCACCCAGCTGATCACGCGCGACGACGAAACGCTTGCCCCGGCCCAGCGCGACAGCGTGGCCGCCTTGCTCGGGCGCCGCCTGGGCGGCGAACCGGTAGCCTACTTGCTGGGGGAGCGGGAATTCTTCGGGCGCGCCTTCCGCGTGACCCCGGATGTGCTGATTCCGCGCCCGGACACCGAAATCGCCGTGGAAGCGGCCCTGAAGCTGCTGGCGCCGCTGGCTGCCCCCCGGGTGCTCGACATGGGCACCGGCTCAGGCGCGCTGGCCGTCACGCTGGCCTGCGAACGGCCCGACGCCGAGGTCTGGGCGACCGATATCTCGCCCGGCGCGCTGCAGGTGGCGCAAGACAACGCGCGCGCCCTGGGCGCCGGCAATGTGCGCTTTCTTGCCTCCGACTGGTACGCCGCGCTGCCCGCTGGCCTGCGCTTCGACCTGATCGTGAGCAATCCGCCCTATATTGCCGCCGCGGACCCGCACCTGGGCCAGGGCGACCTGCGCTTCGAGCCGATCGATGCGCTGACCGATCATGGCGATGGCTTGTCGGACCTGGGTGCGATCGTGGCCGGGGCCGCCGCGCGCCTGCATGCGGGCGGCTGGCTGCTGATGGAGCACGGCTACGACCAAGGCCAGGCTGCCCGCGACCTGCTGGCCGCCGCCGGCATGGCCGAGATCTTTACCGCGCGCGACCTGGCCGGCCACGAACGCTGCAGCGCGGCTCGCCTGCCAGCGCAGTCCGGGGCGGCCGCCTGAAGCCGGCAGCCGATTCCGGTAAAATCAAATACTTGATTGCAACAAGGCGCGCGCATCACGCTCGCCCTTTCCGATTTCCCGATAGCGGCGCCGGCCAGTGCCTGCACCGCGAGCAACTGAAAAGAGACATCATGAGTGACGTGCAGCAAAAGATCGACCAGATCGTCAAGGGCAGCCCGGTGGTCCTGTTCATGAAGGGCACCGCCCAGTTCCCGATGTGCGGCTTCTCCGGCCGTGCGATCCAGATCCTGAAGGCCTGCGGCGTCGACGCACCGACCACGGTCAATGTGCTGGAAGACGACGGCATCCGCCAAGGCATCAAGACTTACGCCAACTGGCCGACCATTCCGCAGCTTTACGTGAATGGCGAGTTCGTCGGCGGCTCGGACATCATGATGGAGATGTACCAGAACGGCGAGCTGCAATCGCTGCTCAAGGCCTGAGCGCGACATGACCGCAGCGGGTGCAGCGGATGCAGCGGGTGAAGGCAAGCCGCGGCGCATCGTCGTTGCGATCACCGGCGCCACCGGCGCGGTCTATGGGGTCCGCCTGGTACAGATACTGGGCGCCGCGCCTGGCGTGGAGGCCCATCTGCTGATCTCGGCGGCGGGCGTGATGAACCTGCAGCACGAACTCGACATCAGCAAGGCCGAGGTGGAAGCCTTTGCCCAGGTGGTCCACAACGTGCGCGATATCGGCGCCACCATTGCCAGCGGCTCCTTTGCCGCCCATGCGATGGTGGTGGCGCCCTGCTCCATGCGCACGCTCGCGGCCGTGGCGCATGGCCTGTCCGACAATCTCATCACCCGCGCCGCGGATGTCACGCTCAAGGAGCGCCGCAAGCTGGTGCTGATGGTGCGCGAAACGCCGTTGAACCTGGCGCACCTGCGCAACATGACCGCCGTCACCGAGATGGGCGGCATCATCTTTCCCCCGGTGCCCGGCTTCTACCAGAAGCCGCAAAGCGTGGCGGAACTGGTCGACCACACGGTTGGCCGCGTACTGGACCTGATCGACGTGCCGCAAACGCTGGCGCCGAGCTGGGCTGGACTCAACGGCCAGGCCTGACAAACGCGGTTAACCTCGCTCTGTCCCGTGTCAGCCCGTGTCAGCCCGTGTCAGCCCGTGTCAGCCCGTGTCAGCCCGTGCAACCGCTCTCGCTTCAACGCCAGTAGCGATAGCGGCGGCCGCCGCCATAGTAGCCGCCGCGATAGCCATAGTAGCCACCGTAGAAGCCAGGGGCTACCACCACCGGCGGCGCAGCATAGACCGGCGCCGGTGCCACTGCGACCTCTGCGCCCCCATAGCCGTAGCCGGGATAAGCCGGGTAGACCGCACATCCGCCAAGCATGGCGGCGCCAACCATCGCGAGTCCCAACATCAACGTCTTCATCTCATCGTCCTTGTGGCTTGTTTAGCCTTGGTTTAGCCATAAGAACGTTATACGGGGCGGTTTAGTAATACAGGGTCAACCTGCTGTAACCCTTGTTACGAATCGCAACGTTTGGATGAACGTAAAGGACTCGGGCCTCAAACCTCAAACCGCACCCCCTGCGCCAACGGCAGCGTATCCCCATAGTTCACGGTATTGGTAGCGCGCCGCATATACCCCTTCCAGGCGTCCGAGCCGGATTCACGCCCGCCGCCAGTCGCCTTCTCACCACCGAACGCACCGCCAATCTCCGCCCCGCTGGTGCCGATATTCACATTGGCAATGCCGCAATCGCTGCCGCTTGCCGACATGAAGCGTTCCGCCTCGCGCAGCGACTCGGTGAAGATGCAGGACGACAAGCCATGCTCCGACGCATTGTTCAGCGCGATGGCTTCGTCCAGCTTGGTGTACGGCATCACGTAGAGAATCGGCGCGAAGGTCTCGCTCAGCATCGTCTCGTGCTGGCGATCGGTCAGCACCAGCGCGGGCCGCACGTACTCGGCATTGGGGTACTTTTCTGCCAGCACGCGCTCGCCGCCGTGCACGATGTTGCCATGCCCGCGGCAGCGCAGCAGCGCGGCGGCCATGGCGGCACCCGCGGCGCCATCGATCAGCGGACCGACCAGCGTTGTCTCGGCCAGCGGATCGCCCACCGGCAGGCGGCCGAACACCTGGATCAGGCGCGTGGTGACGGCCTCCAGCACATCGACATGCACGAAGGCGCGGCGCAGCGACGTGCAGCGCTGCCCGGCCGTGCCCGCCGCCGCGAAGGTCATGGCGCGCACGGCGAGTTCGAGATCGGCCGAGGGCGCGACGATCGCGGCGTTGTTGCCACCGAGTTCCAGGATGGCGCGCTTGAACCGCTCGGCGCAAGCGATGCCCACGGCGCGGCCCATGCGGGTGGAGCCGGTGGCGCTCACCAGCCGCACAGCGGCGTGTTCCACCAGATGCTGGCCCAGCGCCGGGCCGCCCGCGAGCACGGTGGCGATACCAACGTGCTGTGGCGCGGCAATCTCCAGCACGCCGTCAAGCAAGCTCTGCATGGCCAGCGCGGTGAGGGGCGTTTTCTCCGACGGTTTCCAGATCACGCCATTGCCGCACACCAGCGCCAGCGCCGCATTCCAGGCCCAGACCGCCACGGGAAAGTTGAAGGCCGAGATCACGCCGCACAGGCCATAGGGATGCCAGGTCTCGCGCATTGCATGCTGTGGCCGCTCGGAGGCGATGGTAAGGCCATGCAACTGGCGCGACAGGCCGACGGCGAAGTCGCAGATGTCGATCATCTCCTGCACCTCGCCTAGCCCTTCCTGCAGGATCTTGCCGGCCTCCAGCGAAACCAGCTCACCAAGATGCTTCTTGTGTTCGCGCAGCACTTCGCCAAAGCGCCGCACCACCTCGCCACGCACTGGCGCGGGCACCAGCGCCCAGCTGGCTTGCGCTACGCGGGCGCGCTCGATGCGCGCATCGGCCTCGGCAAGGCTGCAGGCGGGCAGGTGCCCGAATGCCTCGCCGTCGATCGGCGAGCGCACCGGCAAGGCGCCGGTGGGGCCTTCGCCGCCGCGCCACGGCGGCGTCAGCCCGATGGCCTGCCAGCAGGCCGCGAATTCCTTTGCTTTCATACCGTTGCCTCTTGAAGCGGATGACGGGTGTAGTGTCGGCCAAAACGGTTGGCCAGGAAAACGTCCAGGGGCATCGCCTCTTGCGCAATGAAGCCGGCCTGTGGCAGCTCGCCATTGGCAACCAGGTCCAGCGCGGTGCAGATGCCGGCCGCCGTGGTGAGCTGGATCGCATTGACGTGGCCGTCAGCCGTTTGCGCGCCACCGATGCGCACCGAGAACGACGCCTGGGTCAGCGGGCCGCGCCCGCMCTTGCCAACGCCGGCGGCATAGCCGGTGGCGTTGGCGAACACGATCACCACGTCCTGCTGCGTGGCGGGAATCGCGCTCTCGAAGATCTCCCGCATCCAGTCGCGGCGCTCGCGCAGGCGCAGATCGTTGAGCAGGAGCTTCATCACCGCGCAGTGGCCGGGATAGCGTATCGACTTGTAGTCCACGTCGCGCGCCCGGCCCGCCAGCGTCTCGGGCAAGGTGCCAAGCCCTCCTGACGTATTAAAGGCCTCGTACTCGATGCCGTCCAGCGCGAAGCTCTCCAGCCCTTCCAGCGCCGGCACTTCCACGCGGCGGCCGTTGACGATGGCCTCGCAAGGGTTGCAGTATTCGTTGATCAGGCCTTCGGTGCTCCAGGTCAGGTTGTACTTGAGCGCATTGCTCGGGTAGCGCGGCAGCGCGCCAACGCGCATCTTCAGGTCCAGCAGTTCGCCGCCGCCGCGCAGAAAGCGCTGGGCGAGGTCATTGCCGACCACGCCGATAAAGCCGGGCGCCAGCCCGCATTGCGGCATCAGCACAGAGCGCGCGCCCTCGGCCACGCGGCGAATGGCGTGGGTGGCGGCAACGTCTTCGGTCAGGTCGAAGTAATGCACGCCGAGCCTGGCCGCTACCGTGGCCACGCCGACCGCGGCATGGAATGGCAGTGCGTTGAGCACGGCCTGCGCGCCGCCGAGCAGCCCGGCGCAATCCTCGGTCTGGTCCGGGTCGCCGACGCGCACGGCGATGCCCTCCGGCACGCCCTCGAGATGGGTGGGCTCACGGTCGATCAGGGTCACGCGGTAGTCGCCGCTCTGATGCAGCATGACGGCGATGGTGCGGCCGATCTTGCCCGCGCCCAGCACGACCACGTGCATCGGCGTCTGCCTGCCTTGACGAACCGGGGCGGCGGGCGGCCCGGCTTGGGTGTTCCGTCCAGTTTGGTCGAGATGGCCGGTTGGCGTGATGCAGGTCATGATGTCCCTCGTGGAAGTGGTTCAGCGGAGTGCGGCCATGGCTGAAGTATGGTTGCGGGCACAGTCAGAATGAAGGAACAAGATTGACGAAAAGGCCTCACAATCAAACGATTCGGCAAGATAAACGTTCGAATCGACGAACCACATGCTTTTGACCTGTCCGCCGCCCCTAGCCCCCTCTAGCCGCCCCTAGCCCGCCCATGACCGAACTCGACCAGACCGACCGCCACCTGCTCTCCCTGCTGCAGGCCAACGCGCGAGAGAATGCCGCCAATCTCGCGCGCAAGCTCGGCATAGCCCGCACCACCGTGGTGGCGCGCATTGCGCGGCTGGAGCGCGATGGCGTGATCGCCGGCTACGGCGTGCGGCTGGGCAAGGAAATGGAAGACAACGCTATCCTGGCGTTCTGCGGCATGTCGGTGATGCCCAAGAGCGCGCCCGCGGTGGTACGGGCGCTGCAGCGCTTTCCCGAAATCGAGGAGCTGAACTCGGTCAGCGGCCCGGTGGACTACATGGCGGTGATCCGCTGCGACACCCATGCCCGGCTGGACAAGCTGCTGGACGAAATCGGCGCGCTGGATGGCGTCAACCACACCACCACCTCGATCGTGCTGGCGCGCAAGATCGACCGGCGCCGCGCCGCGGGCTGAGCCAGCGGCGCGCGCGCAATAGGCTTATGCTGCACAACCTGGCAGCCAGCCCGGCGCAGTTGGGCACCCCGAAATCCATCCAGATCAGGAGAGCAAGACGATGAGCAATCGCATTCGAGTCGCCGTAGGCGGCGTGACCGGCTGGGCCGGCGGCGAACTGGCGCGCGGCGTGGCGCACGCGGACGACATGACGCTGGTGGCCGGGCTGTCGCGCGGCGCGGCCGGCCAGGCCCTGGCGGCGCTGACCGCGCACAAGGGCACGCCTGGCGTGGCGGTGGCCAGCATCGATGAGCTGGCGCAAGGCGCCTTCGACGTTTATGTGGAATACACCAAGCCGGACATTGCCAAGCGCAACATCCTGCAGGCGCTGGCCAAGGGCGCGCACGTGGTGGTGGGCACCTCCGGGCTATCCGACGAGGACTATGCCGAGATCGATGCCGCCGCGCGCCAGGCCGGGCGCGGCGTGCTGGCCTGTGGCAACTTTGCCATTACCGTGGTACTGCTGCAGAAGTTCGCAGAGATGGCCGCACGCCACCTGGAACACTGGGAAATCATCGACTACGCCAAGGCCGGCAAGATCGACGTGCCCTCCGGCACCGTGCGCGAGCTGGCTTATCGGTTGGGACAGGTCCGCGAGGCCAAGCAGGTGGTGCCCATCGACCAGGTCAAGGGCCCGAAGGAGACGCGTGGCACGACGATGTCCGGCAGCCAGGTGCACGCCGTGCGCCTGCCGGGCTATCAGTTGGGCGTGGAGGTGATCTTCGGCGCCGACGGGCAGCGCCTGCACCTGAAGCATGAGTCCGGCGACGGCTCCAAGCCCTATGTCTCGGGCGCCCTGCTGGCGATCCGCAAGGTGCATACCTTGACCGGGCTGGTGCGCGGGCTGGACAAGGTGATGGAAGGGCTTTGAGGGCTTTGAGGGCCTTTGCGGCGCGCGGCGCACCGCATCGCCACAAACGCTACCAGCCGCCTTCCTTGCCCTTCTTTTCCGCGGCCTTGCCGCCGGGCGCCGCTTGCGGGGCGGACGCCGCCTTGGGGTTGAGCTGTTGCGCCATCGCGTTGTCCTGGTTGGCCATCAGGACGCGGGCCTGGGGCAGCAGCAGTTCGATGGTGCCGGTATTGGGATCCTCCGGAATGGCGTAGAGCTCCACGGTCAGGGGCTTTTTCATCCAGCCGGCGTGGACACTGGTGATGGGCTGGCCGGCCTTGTCTTTCATTTTCACCTGCTCGGAACGAAAGGGCTTGCCGTAGCGCGCGGTCAGGCTGTCCACCACGGCTTTCTCGGAGCGGATGCCGTCGGTCGGCACGATCAGCCCGACCAGGGCACTGCGGTCGACAAAGGCCACCACGTGGGGACCGTCCATGAAGGCAGGCCGCTTGTCGCGCGGCACGCCAACCTGGCGCATCACGCCGTCGCCACGCACTTCGACGCACAGGCCGGTCACGTCGCGGCCGTCAGGGGTGCGCTTGTCGGCGCAATCAGGCAGCGTGGGCAGCGGGCTGCCGATCTCCAGGCTATCCATCATCGGCGCCAGTTTGTCGGCGGCACCATCGTTGGGGGCAGCGCCAGCCCAAGGCGAAATCAGCAGCAGGCTGGCAACAGCCAGCCCGGCGAGGGGGTATTTCATCCAGACTCCTGAGATAAGCTCCAAATTGGAGCGCCCCCTACGCGCGTGGTTCCTGCCACCCGCCACAAGATGGCATGCAAGCACACTGCCGGGGGTTAATGCGTCATATTCATCACCGCGCTGGCCATCACCGCCAGCACCATCAGCAGCAAGCCCCACAGCAGCAGGCGCGGCACCCGGCTGGGCGGCAACGGCCGCCGTGGCGATCGTGCCGACGACGGTAACGGCGCGCGCTGGCGGGTATGGCCATGCAKGCCACGCGTGTGCCAGACGGTGTCCGGCCCGAGGTCGCGCAAGGCAGTGCCTTCCTTGCCCTGCGGCTTGCGCGGACTCTGCGACTGCGGCTGCGGGCGTGGTGCGCCGTCACTGCCTGGCGGTCGTTTTGTGGCCATCTGTGCTCCCCGGTTCGTCGTGCCGGCGCGGATCCTCATGTGCCGCCGGTACACAGCGCCGGGTGCATGGCCCGGGCGCCGCCCATGGTAAGACAAAGYGGCACCGGGCACCATGGCCACGGCTTCTCCTTATGTAGCGGGAGCCACTTTCCGTGTGGCTGCAAGCGCCTCGCGCCGGAAAGCATGGCCCACTTGGTGATAGAACGGGTGCGGGCAGAACTGGCGAGCCAGGAACGAGGCTAGCAGCGACGACGCCAGCAGGAACAAGGTGAGGTCCTGCGAGCGCGTCATCTCCATCACGATCACGCTGGCGGTGATGGGCGCCTGGGTGGCGGCGGCCAGGAAGGCGGCCATCGACACCAGCGCCAGCACGCGTGGCTCGGCCATGCCGCCGAAGAGGTGGCCGACCCAGTCCGCCACATTGGCGCCGATGCCGGCACCGATGGCCAGCGACGGCGTAAAGATGCCACCGGGAATGCCAGCGAAATACGAGACCACGGTCGCCGCCAGCTTGGCCAGGCCGAACCACAACGTGGCGTGCGGCTCACCGTTGATCAGGCCGGCGGCCTGCCCGTAGCCGGTGCCGAAGGTGGCGCCCCCGGTGGACCAGCCGATCGCCGCGGCCACCAGGCCGCACAGGAACGCCACCTGCACGGGATGCTGCATTGGCCAGGCACGCAGCCGTGCCGGCATCAGCGCGGGCACGCCGCCGGTCAGCAGCTTGGCAAACAGCCCGCCCAGCGTGCCGTTGACCAGGGCGCACAGCAGTACCGGCCCCCAGGCATCGTGCAGCGCGAGGATCGGCGTCTTGACGCTGAAATAGGGATTGTTGCCAAGGATCGCCAGCGAGAGGAAGCCGGCGGTCAGCACCCCTGACAGCACCAGCCGGTCCCAGCGCACGGCAGTGCCGCGGCCGAGTTCCTCGATGGCGAACACCACGCCCGCCAGCGGCGTATTGAAGGCGGCGGCAAGGCCCCCGGCAGCGCCGGCGGCGATCAGCGCGTTAGGATGAAAGCCGATGCGAAAGCGCAGCTTCTCCTGGCACCAGCGCCCCCAGGCGAGCATGGCCGCGGCGCCTACCTGCACAGATGGCCCTTCGCGCCCGATGGAGGCGCCCGCCAGCAGCCCGCCGGTGGTCAGCAGCACTTTCCACATGGACTGGCGGAACGACACCAGCAGGGTCTGCGCCGGCCCCGCCGGGGGCAGGCCGAATGAGGCAATTACCTGCGGGATGCCGCTGCCGCGCGCCTGCGGCGCCAGGCGGATGGTGAGCCAGCGCAGCGCGGCCAGCCCGAACGGCAGCAGCACGAAGGCCAGCCAGGGCGTGGCCGCTGTCAGGTGCGCGTTCCAGCGCAGGGCCACCTCGGCAATCCAGGCGAAGATCAGGGAAAACAGCGCTACGCAGCCGGCGCCGCACATGAAGACGGCGTAGCGTAGCGTGGTGCGGGAGATACGCCACATCTGGCGCGATTTGCGGCCCGCGGCCATGTGAGCGCGGCGGCGCAGCGCGCGCAGCCGGTTGCGCTCGGAGCCCCGCCCGGGAACGTTGTCAGGATCGGACGGCTCGGGATCTTGGCTGCGATTTGGCGTGACTTCGTTCATGGAGCGGCAGGCGTGGGCGAAGAAACGCCGTGACAAGCCCGAGGGCCGGATTCATCACGGCGTGATGGAACTATACGCCGATCGCCGCCAGGCATGCCGCGCGCAAGGTGCGCGCCAGAGGCTCCTGGCTCAGTCCAGGCTGATGTTGTTGGCGCGAATGACCTTGCCCCAATGCTCGCGATCCGCCTCGATGTAGCGGTCGATCTCGGCCTGGGTGCGCGGCGGCTGGATCACCAGTCCCAGTGCGCTGAAGGTCGCCCGGAAATGCGGATCCTTGAGGACCTGCGCCGCCGCGGCCTGCAGCTTTTCCACCACGTCCGGCGGTGTCTGCGCCGGCACGGCGAGCCCGAACCAGGTTGCGGCCTGGAAGTTGGGATAGCCGCTCTCGGCCACGGTCGGCACATTGGGCAGCACTTCCAGCCGGGTGCGGCCGGTGACCGCCAGCGCGCGCAGCTTGCCGCCCTTGATGTGGGGCAGCGACGTGCTGACCACGTCCACCATCAGTTGCACATCGTTGGCGAGCAGCGCCGAGAGCGCCGGCGCGCTGCCGTTGTACGGCACATGGGTGACCGAAATCCCGAGCTCGGTCTTGAGCATTTCGGTAGCGAGCTGCAGCGCGTTGCCCAGGCCGACCGAGGCGTAGTTGAGCTTGCCGCCGCTGGCCTTGGCGTAGGCAGCGAACTCGCGGATATTTGCAGCCGGCACCTGGCTGTTGGTCACCACCACCAGCGGCGCCTCGGCGCCAACGGTGAAGATCCGGAAGTCGCGCGGCGGATCGTAGGCGATCTTCTTGTAGAGCATGGGATTGAGCACCATGCTGCCGTTGGTGGCAAGCACCATGGTGTAGCCATCGGCGGGTGCGCGCGCCACGCTTTGCGTGCCGATCATGGTGGCGGCGCCGGGGCGGTTCWCCACCACCACCGTCTGCTTGAGCACGCGGCTCATGCCATCGGCCAGCCCGCGCCCGAACTGGTCGGTGGAGCCGCCCGGCGTGTAGGGCACCACCAGCTTGATGGGGCGGTCGGGATAGGCGGCAGCGGCCAGTTGCGAGCAGGCGAAGACGGCGGCGCCGGCCCAGGCGCGCCATCCGGTTTTCCAGCTATGCATTGCGTAGTCTCCTTGGTTTTCTTGACGTCTGGTGTTCGGTACTCGGTACTCAGCACTCGATGCTCGGTACTCGGTGCGGCTCAAACCCGCCGCGTGCGCCCTTCCCAGTACTTGTCGCGCAGGCGGCGCTTGGCCAGCTTGCCGGTATCGTCGCGCGGCAGCAGCGCCTCCACCACGATGGTGCGCGGCACCTTGAAGCCKGACAGGCGCTGGCGCAGCCAGTCGATGATGGCGCCCTCTTCCAGCGTGGCACCCGCCACCGGTTGCACCATGGCCAGCAGCCGCTCGCCGTATTCGTCGTCCGGTACGCCGAACACCACGCAGTCGGCCACGCCGGGATAGCGCACCAGTTCGTGCTCGATCTCGGCCGGGTAGATGTTCACGCCGCCGGAGATCACCATGTCGGAGGCGCGGTCGCAGATGAAGAGGTAGCCGTCGGCGTCCAGGTAGCCCATGTCGCCCAGGCTGACCAGGCCGTCGCGGTCGATGGCACGGCGGGCAGCCTCGTTGTTGCGATAGGTGAAGTCCGGGTAGGCGGGCTGGCGCACATAGACCAGGCCGATCTCGCCGGGGGCGCAGGCAACGCCCTGCTCATCCAGGATGCGCACCTCGCCCTGGTCGACCGGGCGCCCCGCCGTGCCGGGCTTGGCCACGGCGTCGGCCGGCGTGGCCACAGTAATCATGCCCGCCTCGCTTGAAGCATAGGTTTCGTGGATCACCGGGCCGAACCAGTCCAGCATGGCGCGCTTGACCTCGGGCGCGCACGGCGCCCCGGTCGAGGCGACAAAGCGCAGCGAGGACAAGTCATAACGGGCGCGCACTTCGGGCAGCACCTTGAGCATGCGCACATACATGATCGGCACCAGGTACAGCACGTCGATGCGGTRCTTCTCCACCAGCGCCAGCACCTGCTCCGGATCGAAACGCGCGCACAGCACCAGGCGCTCCCCGAGCTGCAGCGCATTCTGGATGAACACGCCCGGCGCGCTGTGGTACAGCGGCGCGGCCATCAACGCGCGCGTGCCCTGCACGATGCCCATGGTCTGCGCCACCACCGAGCGCATGCGCGCAAGCTGCTCGTCCAGCATGGCCAGCGGCGGCGCGGCGCGCAGCACGCCCTTGGGGCGGCCGGTGGTACCGGAGGTGTAGGCCATGTGGCCGCGCGGCGCGACCCGCGGGCCGTCGTAGGGCTGCTGCTCGGCAAGCCAGCGCTCATAGCCGGTCGCGCCCGCGGGGCTGTCCTGGCCCGGCGCCGTCACCGCCAGCACCTGTACGCCTGCGGGCACCACCGCGCGCACGCCGTCCAGCAGGTCGGCGCTGACGATCAAGGCCCGGGCGCCGCTGTCGGTCAGCAGGAAGCGGATTTCTTCCGCGGTGAARTGCCAGTTGATCGGGCAGTAATAAGTGCCGGCCGTGCGGCAGGCATGCACGATATCGGCAAACACCGGGTCATTGCGCAGCAGCACCGCGACCACGTCGCCTTCGCCCAGGCCAAGCGCGCGCAAGCCGCCGGCCAGGCGCGCGCCACGCTCGCTCAGTTCGGCCCCGGTACGGTGGATGTCTTCAAACAAGAGGTCAGCGGCCATCAGTTGTCTCCAGCCTGGCTAGGCTTGGTGGTAGAGCTGGTCGGGACCGGTGCGTTGACGGTGCGCCCGGCACGATCGGCGGCGTTCCTGGCCGCGATGCGCTCGCGCGCGGCTTGCCATTCGGCATCGCCCCAATCCAGGTACTGCTTGAAATAAGCGCCGTTGGCAAGGTAGTCGCCGCCATCCAGCGCAATGGTCTGTCCGTTGATCCACGAGTTGTCGCGAGCCAGCAGGAAGGCGGCCAGGTTGCCGATGTCCTGCGGCCGGCCGATGCGGCCCGTGGGGTTCTGGCCGCTCATCGCGTCTTGCTGCGCGTCCTGCGGACGCAGGCGCGAGCCCGCGCCTTCGGTGGGGATCACGCCCGGCGCGATGGCGTTGCAGCGGATGCCGTGGCGGCCCCACTCCACGGCCAAAGACTTGGTCATGGCATCCACGCCCGCCTTGGACATGGCGGACGGCACCACGAAGGGCGAGCCGGTCCAGACCCAGGTCACGACGATGGACAGGACCGAGCCGGGATGGCCGTCGCGGATCCAGCGCTTGCCCACGGCCTGCGTGGTGTAGAAAGTACCGCGGAAGACGATGTCGGAGATGGCGTGAAAGCCGTTGGGCGACAGGTCCTCGGTGCGGCTGATGAAGTTGCCTGCGGCGTTGTTGACCAGGCAATCGAGCGGGCCGTGCCGGGTCCAGATGGTCTCGATCATGGCGTCGACGGCAGCCGCGTCGCGGATGTCCACCGCGTGGGTCACGACCTTGGTGCCGTGCTGGTGGCGCAGCATCTCGGCGGCCTCGTCAAGCACCGCCAGCCGGCGCCCGCACAGGTGCAGCTCCGCCCCCAGCCCCGCCAGGCGCTCGGCCATGATCAGGCCCAGCCCGGTGCCGCCACCGGTGATCAACACGCGCTGGCCGGCGAAAAGATCGTTCTTGAACATGGTGTCTCCTGCTTGTTTTAGGGCGGCGTCACGCCTGCCTGGCCCCGCCTTGGCTATCCGGCAGGACATGGCCACTGTAGCCCCGGTTCCCGGCATCGACAATTCCCTTGCAGCGACTCACAATGTTGCGCCATACGCGACAATTCTCCATGGATTCCCGGATGGACCTCAACCTGATCCAGGCCTTCGTCGACATCGTCGAAGCCGGCAATTTGTCCGAGGCGGGGCGGCGGCGCGGTGTCACGCGCTCGCAGGTCAGCCGCCAGCTGCGCGAATTGGAGCACCAGGCTGGCGCGCAGTTGCTGCGCCGTACCACGCGCCGGCTGGAGCTGACCGAGGCGGGCCGCTCGCTGTACCAGCACGGCCTGCGCATCCTGCAGGAAGTGGCGTCCGCCCAGGCGGAGATCGACAGCCTGGGCACCACCCTGCGCGGCCACGTGCGCGTGAGCGTGCCGACCGGGCTGGGCGACACCTTCCTCGCGCCGCTGCTGCTGGAATTCACTGGGCAGCATCCCGGCATCTCGCTACGGGTGTTCTTTGCCAACCGCGTGGTGGACCTGATCGCCGCGGAGATCGACGTGGCGCTCAAGGTGACTTCGCAGCCTCCGCTGGACCACGTGGCGCGCGATATCTGCGCCATCGACTGGCAGCTCTGCGCCTCGCCCGGCTACCTGGCCCGCCACGGCCCGCTGCAAACCCMGGCCGACCTGGCGCGCTGCCAGTTCCTGTGCCCGCCCTACCCCGCCCGGCGCTTCGTGCTCACGCTCGACCGCGGCGAGCAGCGCGAGGAGGTGGAGCTAAGCCCGCACCTGCAGTCCGAGCACTTCCCCTTCCTGATGCGCGCGGTACGCGACGGCCACGGCGTGGGCCTGCTGCCCGTCTACGCCGGCTGGGACGATGTGCGCGAAGGCCGCCTGGTGCCGGTGCTGACCGAATGGAAACCGGAGGGATTGGGCAGCCGGCTCTACATCATCACCACGCCCAACCTGCATCCGTCGATGGCCACGCGCACCTTGATCGACTTCCTGCGCGAGCGGATTCCGGCGCTCGATGTCTTCAGCGCCCCGGGCGGCGCCGCTTTGTGCGCACCGTAGTCCCCGCATGCCGCTTGCAGCGCGCCAGCAAACTTTCAAATTGCAAGTTAAGATGCGCCGAACTGGCTTGCAAAACGAAAGTAAAAATCCAAGCCAACCCTGCAAGCCGCGCGAGAGGAGACCATGGGACATACCGACTTTGCCAGCATGCCTTGCCCGATTGCCCGCTCGATGGCGGTGCTGGGCGAGCGCTGGGCCATTCTTTTGCTGCGCGAGGCGTTCTACGGCAGCACCCGCTTTGACGAGTTCCAGCGCCACCTGGGCATCGCGCCCAACATCCTCAGCGCGCGCCTGAAGACGCTGGTGGAACACGGCATGCTGGAGCGCGTGCCGGCGCCCGACGGTGCGCGGCATGTCTACCACCTCACCGGGAAAGGCCGCGACTTCTTCCCCGCCTTTGTGGCGCTGAAGGCCTGGGCCGACCGCTGGATGACCGACGAGCGCGGCCCGCTCACCTTGCTGCAAGACAAGCACACCGGCGCGGAGATCGCCGCGCCGGCGCTGGCCCGCCCGGACGGCAGCCCGCTGACGCTGGACGACCTGCGCGTGGCTCCGGGCCCCGGCGCGGGCAGCTATTTGCGGCGGCGCTTTGGCGCCGCTGGCGCTCAGCAAGCCGCGGACGAGCAACTGACAGGCAAGACGGAGTCCAGCCATGAATGAGCCGCAAGCCAATCCCATGGCCGGCGCCGCGATGGCGTCAGCCGCAGCAGCAGCCGCACCCATTGCCACCCCCGCGCACCCGCTGATGCGCGAACTGATGCGCCGCATCCTGCTGCTGGCCGCGCCCACCAGCCTGATCGCCTTCCTGCAGGCAGGCGCGCAACTGATCGAGACCTGGCTGGCGGCGCGCCAGGGCACGGCGGCGCTGGCGGGCTGGGCGGTAGTGCTGCCCTTTGCCTTGCTGCTGCAGCAGATGTCGACCGGCGCCATGGGCGGTGGCGTGGTGGCGGCCATCGCCCGCGCGCTGGGCGCCAACAAGCGCGAGGAGGCCTCGTCGCTGGTGCTGCACGCGCTCATCATCGCGGTCACGGCGGGGCTGGCGTTTGCCGTGGCGATGGCCGGCTTCCCGCGTGGCATCCTGGGCGCGGTCGCGGGGCAGACCGCGGCGGACGCGGCCGCCGCGTATGCCGTCTGGCTGTTCGGCGCCGGCGCGGTGCCGGCCTGGCTGGCCAACACGCTGGCTTCGGTGCTGCGCGGCGGTGGCCGCCATGCGCTGGCGGCGCGGGTGCTCTCGCTGATGTGGATCGCCTTCCCGGTGCTGGCCTGGGCGCTGGCCGAGCCGGTGGGCATGGGCCTGGCCGGCATTGGCGCGTCGCTGGCAGCGGTGTCGTGGGCGGCGGCGCTGGCCATGGCCTGGGTGGTGCTGCGGGGCGGCGCGGGGTTCGTGCCGATGCTGCGTATCCGTCCGTCACGCGCGCTGTTCACACGTATCCTGTCGGTGGGGCTGGTGGCCTGCGCGCTGGCCTCGGTGGCCAACCTGTCCACGATCCTTGTGACCACCCAGCTGCGCCACTATGGCACCGCCGCGGTGGCCGCGTACGGCATCTCGGCGCGGCTGGAGTTCCTGATGATCCCGCTGGCGTTCGGCGTGGGCTCCGCGCTCACCGCGCTGGTGGGGCGAGCAGTCGGCGCCGGCGACTGGGCTACCGCACGCCGCACGGCTTGGGCCGGCGCGCTGATGGCGCTGGCGGTGGCCGGCGCGGTGGGTGCGGTGGTGGGACTGGCGCCGGATGCCTTTGCCGGGTTCTTCACCAAGGATGCCGAAGTGGCAAGCATCGCCGCGCGCGCGCTGTCCTGGGTCGCACCGGCCTTCGGCGGCTTCGGGCTGGGCATGGCGCTGTATTTCGCGTCGATGGGCGCGGGCCGCATGGGCTGGCCKATTGCGGCCGGCATCTCGCGCATCGCACTGGCCGCCGGCGGCGGCTGGCTGCTGGCGAACGTCGCGGGCATGGGCCTGGACGGGCACTTCCTGGGCGTGGCGCTGGGCATCACCGCTTACGGCGTGGTGACGGCGTTCGGCGTGCGCGGCGCTAACTGGTCGGCGCGCTGAGCCTGCGTGGGCGGCGCACGCGGCCCGCTCAGCGCATCACGGCGCGCGCGTTGCTGCCCAGCCCGGCATCCCTGACCTCGGCCGGCACCGCCTGCCATCCATCGCCCAGCGACTTGTACAGGACTGCCGTGCCGTTCAACACATCGACCTGCCCCTGGATCGCGGCGAGCTGCGCATCGAACACGGTCTTGCCCCTTGAATCTGCGGGCCGGGGGCCTCACGTACGCCTCCGATGCGCAAAACGGAAAAGAGGCTCGGAGCCGACAATTCCAGGATGCCCGCCACACTGTCACAGCGTCGCGGCATCGCGGCATCGCGGCATCGCGGCGTCGCCGGAATGCTCTAAAACAATATCAATGCTGGAAGCATYCGGCCCCGACTCTCACACCCTGGAGGTGGCATGCCCCCTCGCACCACCGTATTCGTCGCCGCCCTCGTGGTTGGCCTGCTGCACGGCTATATCGGGCTGCGCCTGTTGCCCGACATGCCTGTGCCTTTCGCCATCAAGGCGCTGGCCGTAGCGTGGCTGACGCTGTCGTGGCCGCTGATCCCCGCAGGCCTGCTGGCGCGGCGCCTGGACCAACCGTGGTCCGATGCGCTGACCTGGATGGGCATGCTGGCCATGGGGTTCTTCTCTTCCTTGCTAATACTGACGCTGGCGCGCGACGTCGTGCTGCTGGTGAGCGCGATGGCCGGCTGGCACCCGGCATGGCTGCTGCCCCGCACCGCCGCCGCGGTGCCTGTGCTGGCGCTGCTGGTCACCGTGATGGGATTTTTCAATGCGCGGCGGCTGGCGCAGGTGGTCGAGGTGGAAGTCCCCATCGCCGGCCTGCCTGACTCGCTGCACGACTTCACCATCGTGCAGATCAGCGACATCCACGTTGGCCCCACCATCAAGCGCGCCTACCTGGAGCGCATCGTCGCCCGCGTCAACGGGCTGGCCCCGGACGCCATCGCCATCACCGGCGACCTGGTCGACGGCACCGTGCGCGAACTGTCCCGGCACACCGCCCCGCTAGGCGACCTGAAGGCGCGCCATGGCACCTACTTTGTCACCGGCAACCATGAGTACTACGCTGGCGCCGAGCCGTGGATCGCGGAGCTGAACAGACTGGGCCTGCGCGTGCTGATGAACGAGCATGTGGTGATCGGKGAAGAGGAGGAAGCGCTGGTGCTGGCAGGCGTGACCGATTTTTCTGCCCACCGTTTCGACGAAAGCCACCGCAGCGACCCGGCGCGCGCGCTGCATGGCGCCCCGGCGGTGGTAGCCGCGCGGGTGCTGCTGGCGCACCAGCCGCGCACGGCGCCGGCGGCATCCACCGCGGGCTTCGACCTGCAGCTTTCCGGACATACGCATGGCGGCCAATTCTGGCCCTGGAACCTGTTCGTGCCGATGCAGCAGCCTTATACCGCCGGTTTGAACCGGCATGAAGCGATGTGGGTGTATGTGAGCAGGGGGACCGGGTATTGGGGGCCGCCCAAGCGGTTTGGGGCGCCGTCGGAGATTACTAAGTTGAGGTTGGTTAGGAAGTGAATGAGGGGTTGTGCAACATCAGCTGCAACTGCAGAATCAAATTCAAATTCAAGGGCTTAACTGCAAATTCAACTGCAGTTTCACCTCCCCTGCGGGGCGGCGACCTACTTTTTTGTCTTGCCAAAAAAGTAGGCAAAAAAGGCGCGCCGGATGGGGCGACACCCCCTCGGGATTTCACGAAAAGAG
>NZ_JBFTSF010000011.1:0-51093 GCF_056399905.1 Cupriavidus sp. 01L46 | reverse complement strand
CTTCATAGCCCTTCAGCCCGCCCGCATCCACGGTGGGGATCTCTGGCGCGAAGGGCTGCGGGCTGGCGCTGGTCACGGCCAGCGCGCGCAGCTTGCCGCTCTTGATCAGCGGCATGACCGACGGCGCCGTATCGAACATCACCTGCACCTGGCCCGCCATCAGGTCGGTCAGCGCCGGTGCGCTGCCCTTGTACTGCACGTGCTCCATCTGGATGCCCGCCATCATCTTGAACAACTCGGCCGACAGCCGCGTGGACGAGCCAGCGCCGGACGACGCGAAGAAGATGCCCTTGGGATGCGCTTTGGCATAGCTGATGAACTCCGCCACCGTCGTGGCCGGCACCGACGGGTTCACCGCCATGATGTTCGGGAAGCGCGTGAGCAGCACCACCGGCGCGAAGTCCTTCTGGAAGTCGAAGGGCAGCTTCTTGTAGAGCGAGACATTGATGGTGCTGGCATTGGAGCCTAGCAGGATGGTGTAGCCATCATTGGGCGAGCGCGCCACGCCGGCCGCCGCGATATTGCTGGCCGCGCCAGGACGGTTCTCGACCACAAAGCTCTGCCCGAGCCGTTCCGACAGCCGGTTGGCCACCAGCCGCGCCACGGCATCGGAGGAGCCGCCGGGCGCGTAACCGACCACGATCTTCACGGGTTTGACCGGGTACGCGGGGTCTTGCGGCGCCGCGCCCGCGGTCTGGTGACAGAGCACGCCCAGGGTTGCGGCTGCCAGGATTGATGCGAAGGGTCTCATGCTTTGTTGGCTCKAAGGGGATCGTGGTCGCGGATTTGCCTCCCGCACATTATTCGCAATTCCAGTCGTCCGAATCAATGTAAGCTTGCCGGGAAATTGTTGCCTATTTGGCAACGATTTATGGAGTTCGAGCCAGTCAGGAAACGTGAAACAGGAAACAGGAACGGAACATGGAAGGCGGACTGAGCGCGCGGCGCCTGCAGTATTTCTTCGAAGCGGTCAACACAGGGTCGGTGCGCGGTGCGGCCGAGCGCCTTGGCGTGGAGCCGTCGATCGTCAGCCGGCAGATCCAGTTGCTGGAGACCGAGCTAGGCGTGGCGCTGCTGGAGCGCAAAGGCCGGGGTATCGTGCCCACGGAGGTGGCCGCCATCGTGATGGACCATTGCCGCGACCGCCAGGCCAGCGAACAAGCGCTGATGGCCAGGCTCGATGAAGTAAACGGCCTGCAGCGCGGGGATATCCAGCTGGTGGCCAGCGAGGGCTTCGTCGACATCCTGATGAGCGGAGTAGTGGACGMGTTCTGCCGGCAATATCCCGGCATCCGCGTCTCGCTCAAGGTGGCGGGTGCCTCCGACGCCGTGCGTGCGGTGGCGCACGACGACGCGCATATCGGCGTCGTGTTCGGCGCGCCCGCGGACCCCGCCGTTCGCGTGGTCACGGCGCGCACGCATCCGCTGTGCGTGATCGCCTGGCCCGGCCATCCGCTCGCGCGGCAGCGCAAACGGCCCGCCTTGAAGGACGTGGCGTGTTATCCGGTGGCGCTGATGGCACCAGGATTCGGCTTGCGCCAGCTGATCCAGATGGCCGAACTGTCCGAGAACATCGTTCTCACGCCCAGCTTCGTCGCCAATTCCATCCTCACGCTCAAGCGCTATGTCGAGTGCCGCCTTGGCCTGACCTTCACCTCCTCGAATTCCGTGGTGAAGGAAGTCGCCAGGGGCGAGCTGGTGGCGTTGCGCACCACCAACCCCATCTTCGAGGCCGCGCAGTCGCGCCTGATCGTCAGGGCCAACCGGCCGCTGACCAGCGCGGCACGCGGCATGCTTGAGCGCATCGAAGCGTCGCCGTTGTTTGGTGGCGGGAAGTGAGGCAAGGCGGGCTTGCCCGGTGCCAGGCGGCATATCGGCGCCGGGCGCGGCAGGGAGCATCGGGGGTTCCGCTTTTGCTTGTTTGTTTTTTGTTTGTTTGCTTGCTTTCAGTGCGCCGGTTCTACCCGGCGTTCCGCCTGGCGCCCAAGCCGCACGCTGTGGTCGTGCAACGTGGCCTTCATGCGCCTGAGCGAGGCCGTCAGCGCGTTGCGTTCCTCTGTGCTGAAGGGGGCCACGGAGACGGAGTGGAGCGCCTTCAACCCTTTCCAGACGCGGTCCACCTTAGGCTCGGCAGGCGCGGGAATCAACGGCTGGCCGGCGGGATCGTATGCGATCCAGCCGTCGGCGTGCAAKGCATCCAGCAGGCTTTCCGAGTGCGCCGCGGATATCAGCATCTGGCCCAGGTAAGGCTCATGGCGAACGAACTCTTCCTGGCGGATAGCGCGCAGCAAGATCCATTTCGGATAGTCGAGTCCAGCATCGTACAGAGTCTGGTCCAGCACACGCTGCCATTCGCGCACGCTGTCCATCAAGGCAAGAAGTACGGATTCCGTCGGTTCGAGAGCCTTAGGCTGCATTGCTTTGTCTCCTGTCTTTCGGGCTTGCCGCCAGACCAGGGGCCGGTGCGTGGCCGGCCCGGGCGGCGCAGGGGATTTGGGCGGGCGTCGCCTGCCTTGATTTCCTGCGGGGCAGACATTAGCAGACAACTTCTGCCATGGCGAAGTGCCCCTGCGGGCCGAAAGGTCTGGCAGTGCATTGCACGGCTCAAACCAAGGGAAAGTCCCAAGTGGCTTGCCCGGTGCRCATCACGCCGGCGTTCGCGCCGCGAACTTCGGTGCGGCTGCTGGCCGGCGTTGTCTTACAGTTCGATGACAAGGCCCGGATTGAAAGCCGGGTTTTCGAGCTTGCCTTCCCGTGCGTAGCCACGCGGGTTGCACACCACGCGGGTGGCGCCCAGGCGATAGTCGAAGCTGTCATGGGTGTGCCCATGCACCCAGAGCGCAGGCTGCCATGCCGCGATTTCCTCGCGCAGGTCGGAGACGAAGCTGGCGTTGAGGTGCGAGCCGGCGAACTTGGGGCTGATGCTCAGCGGTGACGGCGCGAAGTGCGTGATGACGACGGTCTGGCCGTCGTGGGGCGCCTGGAACCGCTGCGCCAGCCAGGCTACCGAATCCCTGAACAGCGCCTGCGACGTGGCGGGCGTGAAGCGCTCCTCGAAATCCGGCGCGACGCGGATGCGCGAGAAGTCGCGCATCAGTGTCTGGGCGTCGCGCAGGCCATCCGCGCGCTGCTGCGGGGAGGAGAACAAGCGGTAGTCGGACCACAGCGTGCAGCCGAGAAAGCGCACGCCGCGGTAATGCCATTCCGAGCGCTCCAGCACCTGTACCTGCGTGCCGGCCGCGCCAGCGCGCAGGGCGTCCATGGCGGTGGCCAGGTCGCTGCCGTAGAACTCGTGATTGCCAGCCACGTACAAGGTGGGCACGGTGGCGGCCGCGGCCCATGCCATGGCTTCCCGGGGGCGCTAGATGTCGCCAGCCAGTATCATCACGTCGACATCGGGATTCGGAAAGTCCATCGGATAGACCGAAAGATGCAGGTCCGAAACCAAACCAATTTTCATGCGTCTCTCCTTGGAGGAAGCTGGCGATGCCAATCCTGGCGCCATGCCTGAACCGCAACCCATCGCCATGAATCACCATCAACCGCCATCAACGCCTGCGCAGACCCACAGAGTAATGCAACAGCCAGATTCGCGACACTCGCCGGACGTTCCTGCGCTGGCAGGCACGGTCGGGCGCTACTGCGAAGCCCAGCCCCGGCGTGAGCTCCAGCCGCATTTCCGGTGCGTGTGGACCAGCGCCTTGCCAGCTGACCACGCGGGTGCGATCGCCGTCGTGCCGGACGGCTGTGTGGATGTGCTCTGGCGCGCCGGCCGGCTGCTGGTGGTCGGGCCTGATATTACCGCGGCCCGGCCGGACCTGGCGCCCGGCGCGGTGGTGCTAGGTGCGCGCTTTCAACCGGGCGCGGCGCTGCCCTGGCTGGGCCTGCCCATGTCGGAGATCGTCGGGAGCCAGGTCGAGCTGGCCGATCTGTGGGGCCCGCGCGGGCGGGAATTTGCCGGGAGGATGGAGGAGGCCGCGGCAGCAGGGCGCGAGGTGGAGGTATTCCAGAGCCAGCTGGCGCAAATGGCGCTGAGCGTCGACGCCCCGAGCCGCGAGGCGGCAGCCATCTTCGCGCTGGTGCAGGCCAATGCCGGCATGGCGGGCGAGACGATTCCCCTGCTCCTGCGCCGGCTGGGCCTTGGCGAGCGCACGCTGCGGCGCCGCAGCGTCGAGCATTTCGGCTATGGCGCGAAGACGCTGGAGCGGATCCTGCGGTTCCAGCGTGCGTTGTCGCTGGCGCTGGAGTCGACGCAACGGGCAGGCAGGGCGGACAGGTCCGATTTTGGGCTGGCCGCGCTCGCGGCGGATGCGGGCTACGCCGACCAGGCCCACCTGAGCCGGGAGATCCAATCGCTGTGCGGCATGACGGCGTCGACCCTGCTGCGCCAGTTGCGCGCGCCAAAGGCTTGATTGGCCGTTTTGTTCAAGCCYTCGCTGCGGCATCCGGGTGAAAATGATGTTCCTTATCCATCACCAGGGAGTTCGCCATGGGCACCAGAGGCCAGGACCGGCAGATTGACAACATCGAGTTCAACGTCAGCGACATCGCGCGCAGCAAGGCGTTCTATGGCGCAGCCTTCGGCTGGACCTTTACCGACTACGGCCCCGCATACTGCGAGTTCAGCGATGGCCGGCTGACTGGCGGCTTCACCACCGGCGAAGCGGTCCGCCCCGGCGGGCCGCTCGTGATCCTGTATGCGGATGACCTGGCGCAGGCGCAGCAGGGCGTGGAGGCTGCCGGTGGCACCGTGGTCCGGGCGGTCTTCTCGTTCCCGGGCGGGCGGCGTTTCCACTTCCGCGACCCGGACGGCTACGAGCTGGCGGTGTGGTCGGCGGCATAGTGCAGGCGCGTCGCCTGGCGCTGCCTTAGCGTTCATTCCCGTCATTTGCCTATCTGCCGGCGACGCCGTCGCCTGCAGRTATTCGCGTTATCCCGTATTGTGTCGGCTTGCCATGCCCTCTCCCGCATCGGGAGGGTGAGCCGTGGTGCATGTATCAAACAATCGGGCAGGGCGCCGGCGCATCGCGCGCGGCTTCCCGGGCGCGGCGGTAACTGGCAAAGACAGTGTCGAACACAGCAGAATCCAATCTCCCCCCTCGCACGGCGGACGCGCCCATGACGTCGCTGGAGCGCCGCGGCATGGCCGCCATCCTGGTGGCCGTCTCACTTGCTACGCTCGATACGGCAATCGCCAACACCGCACTTCCCAACATCGCCGCCTCGCTGCATGCCACCCCGGCGGCATCCGTCTGGGTCATCAACGCCTACCAGCTCGCCATGGTGGCCACGTTGCTGCCGTTCGCGGCGCTGGGCGGCATCGTCGGGCACCGGCGCGTGTATCTCGGCGGGTTGATGCTGTTTATCGTCGCGTCGGTGGTCTGCGCGCTTTCCTGGTCGCTGCCCACGCTGGTGGCAGCCCGGCTGCTGCAGGGCGTGGGCGCCAGCGCCATCATGAGCGTGAACGCGGCGCTGATCAGCGCGATCTTTCCGCCGCACCGGCTCGGGCGTGGCGTCGGGCTCAACGCGCTGGTGGTTGGCGTGTCGTTTGCGGTGGGGCCCACGGTCGCCTCGATCATCCTGTCGCTGGGGCCGTGGCCGTGGCTGTTTGCCGTGAACCTGCCGATCGGCTTGCTGGCGCTCTACATCGCCTGGCCCGCGCTGCCCCGGACGGTGCGCGGCACGCACCGCTTTGACCGCGTCGCGGCGGGGCTGAACGTGGTGATGTTCGCCTCGCTGATCTTTGCGCTGGGCGAGGGCGCGCAACGCGCGCCGCTGGGCCAGTCGCTGGCGGCGCTGGCCTTGTTCCTGGTGGCGTTCGTGCTGCTGCTGCGCCGCGAGCGCGGCCATCCCGCGCCGATGCTGCCCATCGATCTGCTCAAGCGGCCCATGTTCGCGCTCTCGACCATGACCGCGATCTGCTCGTTCGCCGCGCAGGGGCTGGCCTTTGTGTCGCTGCCGTTCTACTTCGAGAGCGTGCTGGGGCGCAGCCCGATCGAGACGGGCTTCCTGATGACGCCGTGGTCGGCGGTGGTGGCGTTGATGGCGCCGCTGGCCGGGCGGCTGTCCGACCGCTATCCGCCGGGTTTGCTCGGCGGCGTGGGGCTGGCGGTGATGTGCATGGRCATGGCGTCGCTGGCGCTGCTGCCGGCGCATCCCAGCGCGCTGGATATCGGCATTCGCATGGCGATTTGCGGCGCGGGCTTCGGCTTCTTCCAGTCGCCCAACCTCAAGGCGCTGATGTCGAGCGCGCCGCGCGAGCGTGCCGGCGGCGCCAGCGGCGTGATTGCCACCGCGCGCCTGCTCGGCCAGGCGAGCGGCGCGGCGCTGGTCGCGCTCAGCTTCGGCATCGCGGGCCGCCACGGCCCCACCCTGGCGCTGGCGATTGGCGCGGGCTTCGCGGGCGTGGCCAGCATCGCCAGCGGCTTGCGGCTGCTCACGCGCGACCCGGGCGCGGTGGCCTTGCAGCCCGCGGGCGAGTGACCGGCCGCCGGTAGTTCACCGGCGCCGTCATTGCCGTTGCTGCCGTTGCTGCCTCAGAAGCCCACGGGCGCGTGCGGCACGTAGGGCGCCTCCAGCGCGGCGATCTCCTCGGCGGTGAGGCCGAGCGAGAGCGCTGCCACGGCGTCCTCGATATGGTGCGGCTTGGACGCGCCGATATGGCGTGCATGGCCCGCCTTGACCACATCGTGCGGTGATTCGAGGGTTTCCTCGATGGGCGTTTGCGGATCCCAGCGGTGGATCTGGTACAGGTCGACGTAGTCGGTGCCCAGGCGGCGCAGGCTGTTGGCGGACCGCCGTCTACGGCGATTCGCCGACCCGCCTGAACCTTTGAATCGCGATGGAGAGCGCCCAGCACAGCAGGAAGAGCCCGATGATGAAGTACCCGGCCAGACCGAAGCGATCGTTCAATGTGCCGATCACCCGCCAGAGCTGGCCGCCCGATTCGAGGTGCGCCATCATGCCAAGCACCTCGATGCCACCGATCACCAKGGCGATCACCACGGACAGCAAGGTCACCGTGAGGTTGTAGTAGAGCTTGCGAAGCGGCTGGTCATATGCCCACCCATAGGCGCCCAGCATCAGGATTCCGTCCGAGGTATCCACCAGCGCCATGCCCGCGGTAAACAGCAGGGGAAACACCATGATCGACGACAGCGGCAGCCCCTTCGATGCCTCCACCGCCGATATCCCGAGCACGCCGATTTCCGTCGCCGTATCGAAGCCAAGCCCGAACAGGACGCCAAGCGGATACATATGCCAGCTCCGCGTGACCAGGCGGAACATGGGGCGATAGAGACGGGCAAGCAGTCCGCGATTGCGTGGCAGCAAGTCGGCGTCATCGGTGTCATCGGCGCCATCGGCGGCGCTGGCATCGCCGGCCCGCCTGCGCAGAAGCGCCCGATAGACCGAACGTAGCACCATCACGTTCGCAAGCGCAATCGCAAACAGGAAACCGGCCGAGATCCCGGTGCCAACGAGCCCGCCGATCTCCCGCACGGCACCGATGCGCGTGTGCAGCGCGGACGCTGCCAGGACAATCGCGATCGATCCCAGAATCACCACGGTGGAGTGGCCCAGCGAAAACATGAAGCCCACCGCCACGGGCTTCTTGCCCTCCTGCATGAGCTTGCGCGTCACGTTGTCGATGGCGGCGAGATGATCGGCGTCCACCGCATGCCGCAGCCCGAGGCTGTAGGCCAGCAGCGCCGTGCCCAGCAGGACCGGGTAGCGGTGAAAGGCGATCAAGGCCCAGCACCATGCGCCGAGGTTCAGGACCAGCAGCACCGCGTACATTTCGAGGATCCTGGCCCGCGGGCGATCGTGGGAATCGTCCAGCAGGCCGGACAGCATGGGTCTCATGGCGCGAGCCCTTCACCGTGTCGTACCCCTTACATTAGGCGCTTTCCGTGCTTGCGGCCATGGGATTGCGCGAGGCTGCGGCAGTGCAGCAGCAGCCGGATTCGCCGTGCGCAAGGCGCCCATTCGCAGCTTGGCGGGACCATGGTCTATTCGAAATCCGTGACCTATACTCATGAGGTGTTTGCGGCCCATCACGGTGGGCGCCATTTCCTATTACACGCAGCAAACCTGTCCTACCGCGCCCGCCCCGGGCGCCGCTCCGCTCGCTTGCTGGACCCGTGGATGCCGTGTGCCGATCCCACGTGTCTTTGACGACAAGACCAAGAAAGCGCGGTCAGCAGTGCGAGGTAGATCATGGCAGAAGCTACAGCCGTTCCTTATGGGCGCAAGACACAGCACGCGCCCGCCCTGGAAGAAGTCCACATCCTCTGGATCACCGCCGGCCTGGGCTGCGATGGCGACTCCGTCTCCATCACCGCAGCCACCCAGCCGAGCATCGAGGACGTGATCCTCGGCGCGATTCCCGGCCTGCCCAAGGTGCATCTGCATAACCCGGTGCTGGCTTACGAAACCGGCGATGCGTTCCTGGCGCCTTTTCACCAGGCAGCGCGCGGCGAGCTCGAACATTTCGTGCTGGTGATGGAAGGCTCGATTCCAAACGAGCGTATCAACCGCGAGGGTTACTGGGCCGCGATGGGCACCGACCCGCAAACGCACCAGCCCATCACGATCCCGCAGTGGCTGGACCGCCTGGCGCCCAAGGCGCTGGCCGTGGTGGGCGCCGGCACCTGCGCCACCTACGGCGGCATCCACGCCATGCAGGGCAATCCCACCGGCTGCATGGGCCTGGCCGACTACCTTGGCTGGGACTGGAAATCCAAGGCGGGCCTGCCGATCGTGAATGTGCCGGGCTGCCCCGTGCAGCCGGACAACTTCATGGAGACGCTGCTTTACCTGCTGTACCAGCTCGCCGGCCTTGCGCCGATGATCCCGCTGGACGATGCGCTGCGGCCAAAATGGCTGTTCACGCGTACGGTGCACGACGGCTGCGATCGCGCCGGCTCCTACGAGCAGGCCATTTTCGCGACCGAGTACGGCAGCCCTAACTGCATCGTCAAGCTCGGCTGCTGGGGGCCGGTCGTGCAGTGCAATGTGCCAAAGCGCGGCTGGATGGCGGGCATCGGCGGGTGCCCCAATGTCGGTGGCATCTGCATCGGCTGCACCATGCCAGGGTTTCCGGACAAGTTCATGCCCTTCATGGACGAGCCCCCGGGCGCCGTGTTGTCGTCGAACCTGATCAAGAGCTATGGCCCGCTTATCCGCAGCCTGCGCAAGCTGACCAACAACACGCTCAACGACGAACCCAAGTGGCGGCATAACCGGGCGGAGCTCACCACGGGCTACCGTCGGTAAATGCTGCAAAGCAAGATGCCGAGCGYGATTTTCCTGTATGGAGAAGGTTATGGCAGCCACCGTTGCACCTGAAGCTACGCCGCGCGCCCAGGCGGCGCCGGGCAAGCTCATCGAGATGAACTGGGACCCGATCACGCGGATCGTGGGCAGCCTTGGCATCTATACCAAGATCGATTTCGAGAACCGCCGCGTGGCGGAGTGCTACAGCACGTCGTCCATCTTTCGCGGCTACAGCATCTTCATGAAGGGCAAGGATCCGCGCGACGCCCACTTCATTACCAGCCGCATCTGCGGCATCTGCGGCGACAACCACGCCACCTGCTCGGTGTACGCGCAGAACATGGCGTATGGCGTCAGGCCGCCCGCCATCGCCGAGTGGATCGTCAACCTGGGCGAGGCGGCCGAGTACATGTTCGACCACAACATCTTCCAGGACAACCTGGTCGGCGTGGACTTCTGCGAACAGATGGTGCGCGAGACCAATCCCGGCGTATGGGAGAAGGCCAAGACGCGGGAGGCACCGCACGCGGCGGAGCACGGCTATCGCACCATCGCGGACATCATGACGGCGCTCAACCCCTTTACCGGGGAGTTCTACCGCGAGACCTTGATGGTCAGCCGGTACACGCGCGAGATGTTCTGCCTGATGGAGGGGCGCCACGTGCATCCTTCCACGCTTTATCCCGGCGGCGTGGGCACGGTGCCCACCATCCAGCTCTTTACCGACTACCTCACGCGCCTGATGCGATACGTGGAGTTCATGAAGAAGGTGGTGCCGCTGCACGACGACCTGTTCGACTTCTTCTACGAAGCGCTGCCCGGCTACGAGKAGGTGGGGCGGCGGCGCATCCTGCTGGGTTGCTGGGGCTCGTTCCAGGACCCGGCCGTGTGCGACTACAGCTACAAGACCATGGCCCAATGGGGGCGCGGGATGTTCGTGACGCCGGGCGTGGTGGTGGATGGCCAGCTGGTGACGACGGACCTGGTCGACATCAACCTCAATATCCGCATCCTGCTGGGCAGCTCGTTCTACCAGGACTGGGAGGGCGAGGAAACCTTCGTCAGGAGCGATCCGCTGGGCAATCCCGTGGACCGCAAGCATCCGTGGAACCAGACCACGCTGCCGCGCCCGCAAAAGCGCAACTTTGGCGGCAACTACACCTGGGTGATGTCGCCGCGCTGGCTGGACAAGCGCACCGGAGACCATCTTGCGCTGGATACCGGCGGCGGGCCGATTGCCCGGCTCTGGGCCACCGCGCTGGCGGGGCTGGTCGATATCGGCTACGTCAAGTCCACCGGCCATAGCGTCAAGATCTACCTGCCCAAGACCGCGCTCAAGCCGGAAGTCGAGTTCGAGTGGAAGATCCCCAAGTGGAGCAATGCCATCGAGCGCGATCGCGCGCGCACCTATTTCCAGGCCTACGCGGCTGCCGCCGCGCTGCACTTCGCCGAGAAGGCCATGGCCGAGCTGCATGCCGGGCGCACCCGCACGTTCACCGATTTCAAGGTGCCCGACGAAGCCATCGGCTGCGGCTTCCATGAAGCGGTGCGCGGGGTGCTCTCGCATCACCTGGTGATCCGCGACGGCAAGATCGCCAACTATCATCCGTATCCGCCGACCCCATGGAACGCGAACCCGCGAGACATCTATGGCACGCCCGGGCCCTATGAAGACGCGGTGCAGAACACGCCGATCTTCGAGGAAAACGGCCCGGACAAGTTCAAGGGCATCGACATCATGCGCGCGGTGCGCAGCTTCGATCCCTGCCTGCCGTGCGGCGTGCATATGTACGTGGGCAACGGGAAGACCATCGACCAGTCGCATTCCCCGACATTCGGCGTGATGTTGGGGGCGCACACATGAGCGATGTCCACACGGTTCAAGCGCAGCAGCAACGCGTCGAGGCGCTGATCACGGCGCTGGAGACGCTTGACGACACCAAGGCCAGCGCGGCGGCAAAGGAGCTGCTGCAGGTGGTGCTGGACCTGCATGCCGGCGGGCTGGCAAGGGTGATGGAGATCGTGTCGGCGGCAGGGGCCGCGGGCGATGCGGTGATCGAAGCCATGGTGGTGGATCCAAGCGTCTGCGCGCTGCTCAACCTGCATGGATTGCACCCGTACGACATCCCGACCCGGGTCGCGCGGGCCGTGGACAAGATGCGGCCCATGCTGGGGGCGCAGGGCATCCAGGTCCAGTTGCTCGACGCCGCCGAAGAGGCCGTGCGCGTGCGCGTGCGCGGCCGGCTGCAGGGCGACCATGCCACTGCGCAAGGGTTGCAGCACGAGATCGAGCTGGCGATCTTCGAGCAGGCCCCGGAAGTGATGCGGGTCGAGGTGGAAGGCTTGCCAGACGTCAACGTGCACGAACTGCGCTTCATGCCGCGCCAGGCCACCGTGCATGACCAGGCGGAGTCCGGCCCGCCATGATCGCCGCGCCTGCGTCCAGCGGCGGATGGGCGGCGCGCTTGCGCCAGTTCGCGCGCAAGTCCGACTATGCCCAGTGCGAACTGTGCGCCGCCACCATTGGTTCTGATCACGCCCATCTGTTCGATGTCGGCAAGCGCCGCCTGTTTTGCTGCTGCCGGGCGTGCACCCTGTTGTTCGGCAGCCAGCAGGGCACGCATTATCGCTGCGTGCCGCGCGAGGGCTGCTACCTCGACGGCTTTCGCATGACCGACGCGCAGTGGGATGCCCTGGCRATCCCCATCGACGTGGCCTTCTTCTACATGGATTCGCAGGCCGGGCACGTGGTCGCGCTCTATCCGGGCGCGGCAGGCGCCACGCAATCGCTGCTCGACCTCGCTGCCTGGGACAACCTCCTTGCCGACAATCCGGTGCTGACGCGGTTGCTGCCCGATGTGGAAGCGCTGCTGGTCTATCGCGCGCAAGGCGCCAGGGACTACTTCCAGGCGCCCATCGACCAGTGCTATGCGCTGACCGGGTTGATCCGCGCGCGCTGGCGCGGCCTGTCCGGCGGCGCGCAGGCGTGGGAGGCCATTCGCGGCTTTATCGCCGCGCTGAAGGACACCGGCAGGGTGCCGGAGGGCCTGCTTCATGCCTGACCTCGCCTTCACCGTCCAGTCGGCCGAAGTGGCGCCCTTTGCCGCGGCGCCGCTGCTGCTGTTCAAGCTGCAGATAGCGAGCGCGCCCGCGAACGAGCGGATCTCCAGCGTGACGCTGCAATGCCAGATCCAGATCGAAGCCACCAAGCGCCGCTACGCACCGGCCGAGCAGGCCGGGATGCAAGACCTGTTCGGCACGCCGCAGCGCTGGGGCGAGACGGTGCGCACGCTGCTGTGGACGCATGCGACGGTGATCGTGCCGCCGTTCTCGGCGCACTGCGTGATCGATCTTCCCGTGCCATGCAGCTTTGATTTCAATGTCGCGGCCACCAAGTACTTCCATGCGCTCGAGGCCGGCGAGATCCCGCTGATGCTGCAGTTCAGCGGCACCGTGTTCTATCGCGGCCCGGGGCAGGCGCTGCAGGCCGCGCCGATCCCGTGGCACAAGGAGGCGGCGTACCAGCTGCCGGTGTCCTTGTGGCGCGAGATGATGACGCGGTACTACCCCAACGGCGCGTGGCTCTGCCTGCAGCAGGACGTCTTTGACCGGCTCGCGCGCTACAAGACCGCGCGCGGCCTTGCCAGCTGGGAGCGGGCCATCGAAGGCCTGCTGGACGCTGTCGAGGAGAAGCAGCCGTGAGCGCGGTCCAGAGCGTGATCCAGGCGGTGCTGTACGAGGGCTACATGCTGTATCCCTACCGCCCCTCGTCGGTGAAGAACCGGCAGCGCTGGACCTTTGGCGGTGTGTTTCCGCGCGCCTATGCCGAGGCGCGGGGCAGCGATCCGTGGACCATGCAGGTCGAATGCCTGGTACGTGGTGGCCCGCAGACCTGCGTCAGTGTGCAGCCGGGCTTCCTGCAGGTGGTGGACAGGGTAGTGCTGGCCTTGCCGGCCGCCGGCGCGCAGGTCCCGCTCATGGGCGAGCCGGCCTGGCAGGCGGTGCCGATGCTCGACGTGGACGAGCGCCGCTTCCATCCCTGGCAGGAGGCGGTCGAGCGCCAGCCTGCCATCCCGCCCGCGCGGCTCGCCGAGTTGCTCGGCGAGCCGCGCGCGAGCCCGTTCGCGTTCGATGGCGGCAGCGAGCTGGAGGGCCTGACGGACCGCGATGGCCATCTCCGTGGCGCGCTGCGCCGTACCCACGCGGACTTGCAGGGCAGCGTCGAGGCTTGCGCCGCGCAGGTCGCCGACGGCGTGTACCGGCTGACCGTGCGCATTGCCAACCTGACCCCGCTTGCCAACGCCGCGAGCCTGACGCGGGATGCGGCGTCGCTGCACGCGCTGGTGTCCTGCCACAGCGTCCTGCACGTTAGCGGCGGCGCGTGGATTTCCTCGATGGATCCGCCTGCGGAACTGGCCGCCGAGATGGCCGCCTGCCGCAATGCCGGCGCCTGGCCGGTGCTGGTGGGCGACGCGGGGCAGCAGCACACCATGCTGGCGTCGCCCATCATTCTTTACGATTACCCGCAGATCGCGCCGGAGAGCGCCGGCGATTTGTTCGACGCCACCGAGATCGATGAGATCCTCACGCTGCGCATCCTGGCCATGACCGATGACGAGAAACGGGAGATGGCCGCCACGGACGAGCGCACCCGTGCGCTGCTGGCGCGCACCGAAGCGCTCGGCGCGCAGCAGATGCAGAAGCTGCATGGCGCGATGCGCCATATCCGGGGCGGGCAGGGTGAAGATGCCATCCGTCCCCCGGACATGCCATCGCCATGGGCCGGGCTGGACGCCGGGCCGCGCCTGGCCTGCCTGCGGGTGGACGGCCGCGAGATCCGGGTGGGCGACCATGTCAGGCTGCACCCGCGCTCGCGCGCGGACATTTTCGACATCGCCTTGAGCGGGCAGGTAGCGACCATCGAATCCATCGAGCGCGATTTCGAAGACCGCGTGCATGTGGCGGTGACGGTCGACTGCGATCCCGGCAAGGAGTTTGGCCTCGCGCGCATGCCGGGACATCGCTTCTTCTTTGGCCCAGATKAGATCGAGCCGCTGGGCGGCCAGGAGGCGCAGCCATGAGCGGCATCCTGGTGGCCGGCATCGGCAACGTGTTCCTCGGCGACGATGGCTTTGGCGTGGAGGTGGTGCAGCGCCTGAGCGCACGCCAGGCGGCCAGCGCGCTGCCGGCCTTCCCGCCCAGCGTGGTGCTGGCGGATTTTGGCATTCGCGGCATCGACCTGTGCTACGCGCTGCTCGACGGGGTGGACGCCGCGATCCTGATCGATGTCACGCAGCGGGGCGGCGCGCCCGGCAGCCTCTACGTGATCGAGCCATCCGCGCAGGAGAGCGCCCCGGCCGCAGCGGCCGACCCCTACGCTTGCCCGGTGCTGATGTCGCCGCACGACATGGATCCGGCGCGGGTGCTGCAGACGGTACGCATGATGGGTGGCGCGTGCGCGGACATCGTCGTGATCGGGTGCGAGCCTGCCGACTTCGGCATGGAAGATGGCGGGCAAGGGCGCATGGGCCTGAGCGAGCCGGTGGCGGCGGCGGTTGACCGTGCCGTGGCGTTGGTGGAATCGATGGTCGGGCGCAAGGTCGAACGATTGTATGGCCCGGCGGCGTAGCCCGCCGCCGCGGCGTTTTGGTGCAGGAGGCATGATGAAATTTCTCAAGTACCTGGTCTTGCCGGCGATCGTCGTCGCGCTGATGGCGAACATGAAGGATCTCAGGCGCTACATCCGGATACGCAATATGTAGCTGTAGCGTGTAGCGGTCGGTCGAACAGCGTTTTGTCGAACGGAGGCGTCATGCAGGCTTGCGCACAACCTGTCAAGGAGCGGCCAGCCCCGGCACGGCCGGCCGGCGAGGAGATTCGTGTGCGCGGCATGGTGCAAGGCGTGGGGTTTCGCCCGACGGTGTGGCGCCTGGCGCATGACATCGGGCTTATCGGGCAGGTGCGCAACGACAGCGACGGCGTGCTGATCCGCGCCTGGGGCGATGCCGCGCTGCTGGACCGCTTTGTCGCGCGCCTGCGCGACGAATGCCCGCCGCTGGCGCGCATCGACCGGATCGAGCGCCGCGCGCTGGCGCCGGACGCCGGCGTGGAGGGCTTTTGCATCGTGCCAAGCGCGGGCGGGCATGTGCACACCGGCGTGGTGCCGGATGCCATGCTTTGCGCTGACTGTGTCGCCGACATTTGCGACCCGGATAACCGGCGCTTTGGCTATCCCTTTACCAACTGCACGCATTGCGGCCCGCGCCTGTCGATTATCCGGGCGATTCCCTACGATCGCGCCAATACCACCATGGCTGCGTTCCCGATGTGCCAGGCTTGCCGTGACGAATACGAGAACCCGGYTGACCGGCGCTTTCACGCGCAGCCGCTGGCCTGCCCCGCGTGCGGGCCGCATGTCTGGCTGGAGGGCACCGACGGCGCGCTGGCGGCAGGTCCCGCCGATGCCATACAGGCGGCAAGCGCACTGCTGCGCGCGGGCCGCATCGTCGCCATCAAGGGGCTTGGCGGATTCCAGCTGGCTTGCGACGCCTGCAACCCGGCGGCGGTGGCACGCCTGCGCCAGCGCAAGCGGCGCGAGAAGAAGCCGTTCGCGCTGATGGCGCGCGATCTCGCGGTCATCCGCCGGTACTGCGCGCCCACGCAGCGCGAGTGCCGCCTGTTGCAGAGCCCGGCCGGGCCGATCGTGATCCTGGTCGCCAGCGAGTGCCGGGAGCCCGGCGCCGAACTGGCGCCGGACGTGGCGCCGGGCGTGCGCTCGCTTGGCTTCATGTTGCCCAGCACGCCGCTGCACTGGCTGTTGATGGCCGCCACCGACCGCCCCATCGTGCTGACCAGCGGCAATGCCAGCGACGAGCCGCAGTGCATCGAGAACGCCGACGCGCGCATGCGCCTTGACGCTATCGCCGAGGCGTTCCTGATGCACGACCGCGACATAGCGCGGCGCGTGGACGATGCCGTGGCCCGGGTGGTGCTGGATGCGCCGAGCGTGATACGCCGCGCGCGCGGCTATGCGCCCGCGCCCATCTTGCTGCCGCCGGGATTTGCCGATGCGCCCCCGATCCTGGCGATGGGGGGCGAGCTCAAGAATACGTTTTGCCTGATGCGCCGCGGCGAGGCCATCGTCTCGCACCACATCGGCGATCTGGAAGATGYGCTGACGCATGCGGACTACCAGCGCGCGCTGGTGCAATACATGGCCTTGTTCGAGCATGCGCCGCAACGCATCGCGGTMGACCTGCATCCCGAGTACCTGTCAGCAAAGATCGGCCGTGAACTGGCCTTGGCGCGGGCATTGCCGCTCGTGGAGATCCAGCACCATCACGCGCATATCGCGGCGTGCATGGTGGAGAATGGCGTGCCGCTGGACGCCCGGCCCGTGCTGGGCGTGGCGCTGGACGGGCTTGGCTTCGGGGCGGACGGCAGCCTGTGGGGCGGCGAGTTCCTGCAGGCGGATTATCGCGGCTTTACCCGGCTCGGCAGGCTGAGGCCGGTCGCCATGCCCGGCGGTGCCAGCGCGATCCACGAACCGTGGCGCAACACGTACGCGCATCTGGTGTCTGCGTTCGGCTGGGATCCGCTCGCGGCGCGGTATGGCGCGCTGGCGATGGTGCGGTGCCTGGCGGCACGCCCCCGCGCGGTGCTCGACGCCATGATGCGCCGGGGCGTCAACAGCCCGCTGGCGAGTTCAGCGGGGCGGCTGTTCGACGCGGTCGCGGCGGCGCTCGGCATCTGCCCGGAGCGCTCGGCGTATGAAGGGCAGGCCGCTGTCGAGCTTGAGGCGCTGGTCGACCCACGCGTCATGGACGAGGAGGGCGACGCGCGCGCCTACCCGTTTGCGCTGGTGCCAGGCGAGCTGGCCTGCCTGGAGCCGCCCCCCATGTGGCAGGCGTTGCTCGATGACCTGACGCAAGGCACGCCCCCGGCGGTGATTGCCGCGCGCTTCCACAAAGGCCTGGCGATCGCTGTCGTCGACATGGTGAGCCACCTGGCGGATGTGGGTGACGGGATCGGCAGCGGCGCAGCCGTCGCGCTGTCCGGCGGCGTGTTCCAGAACCGCATCCTGCTGGAGCAGGTTGCCGCGCGGCTCGGCGCTAGCGGGTTCCGCGTGCTGTGGCACCGGCAGGTGCCGGCCAACGACGGCGGACTCTCGCTCGGGCAGGCGGTGATTGCCGCCGCGCAGGCGCTGCAGGCCAATGCTGGTGCGGGTGTGGACCAACGGAGCGAGACATGTGCCTAGGCATCCCCGGACAGATCATGGAAGTGCGGGACGCGGCCAACGCGCTGGCGGTTGTCGATGTCGGTGGCGTGCGGCGCGTGATCAATATCGCATTTATCGTCGATGACGGGCACCCGGCCGCTMAGTGCGTTGGCGAGTGGGTGCTGGTGCACGTGGGTTTTGCGATGAGCCGGCTCGACGAGGCGGAGGCCGCACGCACGCTGGCGTTGCTGCACGAGCTCGGTGTCGCGCAAGCGGAGTTCGACGAGATGCGTGGCGAAGCGCGGGCTTCGCCACAGGTGTAGCAGGTAGCAGTTAGCAGGTAGCAGTTAGCAGGTAGTAGTCAGCACGGAGACGCGGCATGCCCGACCAATCGCCACTAGAAGGCTTGTATCCCTTCCTGCACGGAGAACGGCAGGACCGGGACAAGCTCGACGCAGCCTTGCTGGAATCCGTGCGGCGCAAGGCGGACGACAGCCTTGACGCCAAGCGCAGGTTCTTTGCGCAGAACGGGCCGGCGGTGGTGGCGGTGGCCCATGCCATTGCCGCCACGTACCGCCGCGATGGCCGCCTCTTTGCCATGGGCAACGGCGGCTCGAGCTGCGACGCGGCGCATATCGCGGTGGAGTTCCTGCATCCCGTCACCGCCGGCCGCCCGGCGCTGAGCGCCGTCAACCTGGTTGCGGACACCGCCATGATGACCGCCGTGGGCAACGATGTCGGCTTCGCGCATATCTTCGTGCGCCAGCTGGTGGCGCAGGCACGGCGCGGCGACGCGCTGATTGGCGTGTCGACCAGCGGCAACTCGGAGAACCTGCTGGCTGCCTTCGCCAAGGGCAAGGAGATGGGCATGGTGACCATCGGCCTGTCCGGCCACGACGGCGGGCGCATGGCCACCAGCACGGATCTGGACCATTGCCTGGTGGTGCCGAGCGACAGCATTCACCGGGTGCAGGAGACCCACGTGGCGATCTATCACATCCTGTGGGACCTGGTGCATACCCTGCTCGCCGATGACCGTGGCGGGCTGGCCCAAGGAGGCGCGCGATGAAATACGTCGACGAGTTCCGCGATCCCGCCAAGGCGCAGGCGCTGGCCAGGGAAATCCGCGAGCTGGTAGCGGGCATCGCGCGGGCGAAGCAACGCCCCTTGCAGATCATGGAGGTGTGCGGCGGGCATACGCATACGATCTTCCGCTATGGCATCCAGCAGCTGCTGCCCGATGAGGTTGAGTTTGTGCATGGCCCGGGCTGCCCCGTGTGCGTGCTGCCGATGGGGCGGGTGGACGATTGCGTGGCGCTGGCCGAACGCCCGGAGGTGATTTTCACCACCTTCGGCGACGCCATGCGGGTGCCGGGCTCGAAGAAGAGCCTGCTCAAGGCCAAGGCGGACGGCGCCGATGTGCGGATGGTCTACTCGCCGCTCGATGCATTGAAGATCGCGCAGGCGCATCCGGAGCGCGAGGTGATCTTCTTCGGCCTTGGTTTCGAGACCACCATGCCCAGCACCGCCATGACGGTGTTGCAGGCCCATGCCATGGGGATCCGCAATTTCTCGCTGTTCTGCAACCACATCACGATCATCCCCACCATCAAGGCGATCCTGGATTCGCCGGACCTGCAGATCGACGGTTTCMTCGGCCCGGGCCATGTCAGCATGGTGATTGGCACGCGGCCCTATGATTTTATCGCCCGGCATTACCGCAAGCCGATCACCGTAGCCGGCTTCGAGCCGCTGGATGTGCTGCAGTCGATGTGGATGGTGCTGAGGCAGATCGCGCAAGGGCGTTGCGAGGTGGAGAACCAGTACGGGCGCATCGTGCCGGAAGCGGGGAACCCGCAGGCCCTGGCGGCGATCCAGCAGGTCTTTGAGCTGCGCGAGTTCTTCGAGTGGCGCGGGCTGGGATCCATCGACTTCTCCGGCGTGCGGATACGCGAGGCGTTTGCCGGATTCGATGCCGAGCGCAAGTTCACGGTGCCGGATGTCAAGATCGCCGACCCCAAGGCCTGCCAGTGCGGGGAGGTGCTCAAGGGCGTGATCAAGCCGCACCAGTGCAAGGTGTTTGGCACGGCCTGCACGCCCGAGGCGCCGCTGGGCTCGCTGATGGTGTCGAGCGAGGGCGCGTGCGCCGCGTATTACCACTACGGGCGGATCGATACCTCGCGGATCGAGCGGCACGGCGCCAAGGCGCAGGCCCCGACCGGCGCTGCCATCTGCGCGGGGAGCACGGCATGAATGACCGGGCTACCGCTGCCTTGGCGCCAAAGCGCGTCGCGCATGTGCGCGACACCGTGATCAACCTCGCCCACGGCAGTGGCGGGCGGGCCATGCGCGAGCTGATCGAAGACGTGTTCGTGACGGCATTCGATAACCCAGCGCTGACTGCGCTGGAGGACCAGGCGGTGTTTCCGCTGGCCGTCTTCGCCGCGCACGGCGACCGGCTGGCCTTTACCACCGACAGCTACGTGGTCGATCCGCTGTTCTTCCCCGGCGGCGATATCGGCACGCTGGCGGTCGCCGGCACGGTGAACGACCTGGCGGTCTCGGGGGCGGCGCCGCTGTTCCTGTCGTGCGGCATGGTGCTGGAGGAGGGCTTCCCGATCGACGCACTGCGCCGGGTCGTGGCCAGCATGCAGCGGGTGGCGCAGGAGGCGGGCGTCGCCATCGTCACGGGCGACACCAAGGTAGTGGAGCGCGGCTGCGCGGACAAGCTCTTTATCAACACCGCAGGCATCGGCGTGGTGCGCGCGGGCGTGGCCATTTCCGCTAGCCATGCGCGCGCGGGCGATGTGGTGATCGTCAACGGCTACCTCGGCGACCATGGCGCGGCGATCCTGGTCGCCCGCCAGCAGCTTGCGCTGGAAGCCGATGTAGAGAGTGATTGCCGCCCGCTCAATGGCTTGATCGCGCGGATGCTCGACGCCTGCCCGGACATCCATTGCCTGCGAGACGCCACGCGCGGCGGCGTTGCCACGGTGCTTAACGAGTTCGCGCATGGCTCCGGCGTGGCCATCCGCATCCGCGAGGCGGATATCCCGTTGCGCGAGGCGGTCAAGGGCGCGTGCGAGATCCTCGGGCTGGATCCGCTCTACCTGGCCAACGAGGGCAAGCTGGTTGCCGTGGTGCCGCCCACGGACGCCGGACGCGTACTGGCGGCGATGCGCACCCATCCCGACGGCCGGCAGGCGGCGGCGATCGGCGTGGTGGAGGCCGGGCCGGCGGGCCTGGTGGTGCTGCACACCGGCTTTGGCGGCCAGCGGATCGTCGACACGCTGGTCGGCGAGCAGTTGCCACGGATCTGCTGAGGGGGGGCGTCATGCACGAGATGAGCATCGCGAACAGCGTGGTCGAGATCTGCGCCGAGCAGGCTAACGGGGCGCGGGTGCTGCGGGTGATGCTGGAAATCGGCCAGCTCTCGGCCGTCATGCCTGATGCGATCCGTTTTTGCTTCGATGTCTGTGCGAAGGATACGGCGGTGCAAGGCGCGGTGCTCGAGATTATCGAAACACCCGGGCGGGCACGTTGCACGGCTTGCGGCGCTGAACTCGACATTGCCGTGCCGTTCGGGCAATGCGCTTGCGGCAGCGAGAACCTGGCGTTGATTTCCGGGCAGCAGTTGAAGATCCGGCGGATGGAGGTGGCGTGATGTGCACGACTTGTGGTTGCTCGGATACGGAAGGCGCGGTGGTGACGGATCCGCAAGCGGAGGCCGTTGTCGCCGCGGCGCCGGGCGGGATGGTGTTTCGTGCTCACGCGGGCGCGGGACAGGGGGGCCATATGCATTCCCACGCGCATCCGCATACTCACCATGACCATGACCATGAACATGAACACACGCACGAGCATCCACACGAGCCAGCGCACGAGCACGCCCTCGTTCACGGCACACCCGTTGCCATCGAGCGGGACATCCTGGCCAAGAACCAGCTGATCGCCGAGCGCAATCGTGGCTGGCTGGCGGGCCGCGCAATCGTGGCGCTGAATCTGGTGAGCTCGCCGGGCGCGGGCAAGACCACGTTGCTGGAGCGCACCATCCGCGATCTGGATGGCGCGCTGCCATTGAGCATCATCGAGGGCGACCAGGCGACGTTGAACGATGCGGAGCGCATTCGCGCAGCGGGTGGCCGGGCGATCCAGCTCAACACCGGCACGGGCTGCCACCTGGACGCGCAGATGATTTCCCGCGGACTGGACGCGCTTGACCCGCCGCCGCATTCGCTGCTGATGATCGAGAACGTTGGCAACCTGATTTGCCCGGCGCTGTTCGATCTTGGCGAACAGGCCAAGGTGGTGATCCTGTCGGTGACGGAGGGCGAGGACAAGCCGGTCAAGTATCCCCACATGTTCCACGCCAGCAGCCTGATGGTCCTGACCAAGACGGACCTGCTGCCGCATCTGCGTTTCGACGTGGAGCGCTGCGTACGGTACGCGCGCCAGGTCAATCCCGGCATCGAGATACTGCATGTCTCGGCGCAGACTGGCGAGGGTATGCAGGCGTGGTACGCGTGGTTGCACGCGCGTTGCCAGGCGGGCACATGATTGGGTGCTGCGCAGGCTGGCTACAAAGTCAAAGGCTTGAAGGCTGGGGGCGGCGACTCGCTCTTTCGCCCCCTTGGACCATCCGCACTTGCGCAGCCGCCTGCACCGACACCCCCGGCGGCAGGGCCTGTTCCCGTATCTCCTCCAGCAAAATCCCCAACAGCCGCTGCGCGCTCGGTGACAGCGACCGCAACGGCCGCGTGATCACGCAAATCTCCCGTGACAGCAGCGGCTCGTGCAATTCCCGGAAGACCAGGTCGGGATACTCACGTCCCTTGTTCGCCAGCGCAGGCAGCACCGAGTACTGCTTGCCCATGCTGAGCATGGCGAACAGGGAACTGGTGCTTTCCACTTCATCGTGCTGGCCGCCGAGCACGGGCCAGTTGCCGGCGTGGCTGCGCAGGAAGTGGCCGATGCCGGTGTCCGCGCTGAAGCCGACATATTGTTCGGGCGTCAGGTCGGCCCAGCATACCGGGCGTTCCAGTTGCGCCAGCGGCAGGTCGCGGTGGCAGACCACGCCGTAGGAGTCGGCCACCAGTGGCGTGTAGTCGAGGCCTTCATGGCCCTGGTATTTGCTGTCGATGGCGAAATCCACTTCGCCTTCCAGCACCAGCCGCTCGGCTTGACGGGCGGCGGGGTTGCGCAGGGAGATGGTGATGCCGGGATAGCTCTCGCGGAACCTGGGGATGGCACGGACCAGGAAGTGGTTGATGACCGAGGCCGCGGCGACGATGCGGATATGCCCTCGGCTGCCCTGGGACAGCGCCATCAGGTCATAGACCGAACTGTCGAAGCCGTTGACGACTTTCTCCGCCTCGGCCCGGAAGCGTTCGGCGTGTTCGGTCAGGGCCACGCGCCGGGTGGTGCGGTCGAACATCTTCAGGTCTACGGCTTCTTCCAACTGCTGGATGGTGGCCGTGAGCGCCGATTGCGTCATGCACAGGCGCAGGGCGGCGGCCGTGAAGGAGCCGGTGTCGGCGACGGCCAGGAAGCAACGCAGTTGCTTGAGGGTGACATTGTGGCGCATGAGGATAGGGGGGGGCGGCCGGGATCGCGGTCCGGGCTATTTTTCTGGATTTCGTAATAATCGGCCTATCGAATTCGTTTGTCCAGATTAATGGGGGTGCATAGAATTTGGCTTCAACCACGGCGCCGTACTGCGTGGCGATGGATACAAAGTGCCACTTTTCTCTCTCCCACAGGACCCCAGATGAAGAGCCTGATCCGCCTGAGCGCCGTACTGCTTGTTGTCCTGCCATGTCTGTCCCATGCCGCCGACGCCCCTGCAGCGGACGACGGCTACCCCAACAAGGCGGTGCGCATCGTGGTGCCGTTCGCGGCCGGAGGCTCTACCGATGTGGTCGCGCGCATCCTCGCCGAAAAGCTCTCCCAGCAGTTCAAGCAGCCGTTCCTGGTCGACAACCGGGCCGGCGCCAGCGGCAATATCGGCGCGGAGCTGGTGGCCAAGTCCCCGGCCGATGGCTACACGCTGCTGATGGGCGCTACGGGCGTGCTGTCGATCAACGACCATCTGTACAGCCGCATGGGCTACAACGTGGCCAAGGATTTCGTGCCGGTGAGCTACGTCACGCAGAACGCGAACATCCTGGTGGTGTCGCCGAGCTTGCCGGTGACCACCGTGCCGGAACTGGTGGCGCTGGCCAGGAGCAAGCCGGGCTCGCTCAGCTTTGCCTCGTCGGGGCCGGGCAGCTCCACGCATTTGTCCGGCGAGCTGTTCAAGTCCATGGCTGGCGTTGACATCCTGCATGTGCCCTACAAGGGCAGCTCCTCCGCGCTGACCGACCTGCTCGGCGGGCAGGTGACGATGCTGTTCGATAACGCGCCTTCTTCGATCGGCTTTGTGCAGCAGGGCAAGCTGCGCGCGCTGGCGGTGACCAGCCGCAAGCGCCTTCCTGGCCTGCCCAATGTGCCGACCGTGGATGAGGCTGGGCTGAAGGGCTACGAGTCGCTGTCATGGAGCGGCGTGGTGGCCCCCGCCGGTACGCCGCGTGCGATCGTGCTCAAGCTCAATCGCGCGATCGACCACATTCTCGCCACCGAGGAGGTCAAGGACAAGCTGGTGCAGCTTGGCGTCGAGCCCGTTGGCGGTTCGCCCGACGTCTTCGCCCGCCAGATTCAATCCGAGCATGAGAAGTGGGGGAAGGTCGTGAAGAGCGCCAACCTCAAGCTGAACTGATCCGGTGCCGGCGATGAACGTATCGGCTACCCCCGGCACCGGCGGCAGGACGATGGCGGAGAAGCTGCTCTCCCGCGCCGCCGGCCGCGACCTGCGCGCTGGCGACCTGGCGATCTGCGAGCCGGATGCCACCATGGGCACGGATGGCTCGATCCCCATGGCGCTCGACTACCTGCGGCAGATGCAGCCGGAGCGCGATGCTTTGCCGGGACCGGCCCGGCCCGAACGCGTGGTCTTCGCGCTGGATCATTACGGCGCAAGCTCCGGCGCGCGCGCGTTGGCCCTGCAGGACATCGCGCGGGACTACGCACTGGCGCATGGCATCGGGGTGTTCGAGGTGGGCGAGGGCATCGGCCACCAGCTCATGCTGGAGCGGGGCCGGGCGCTGCCCGGCCAGCTCGTGGTGGGGGCTGACTCGCATGCGGTGACCTACGGCGCGCTCAACGCGTTCGGCACGGGCATCGGCTCATCCGACCTGGCCGGCGTCCTGCAGTGCAACCAGCTTTGGCTCAAGGTGCCCGGCTCGCTGCGTATCCGCCTGCATGGCGCCTTGCCGGCGTACGCGTCGGCCAAGGACCTGGCCCTGGCCATGGCGCGCCGCATCGGTGCGGGCGGTGCGAGCTACCTTGCGCTGGAGTTCGACGGGCCCGGCCTTGCCGCGCTCGATATGGACGACCGCATCGTGCTGGCCAATATGTCGGTGGAGATGGGCGCCAAGGCGGGCCTGTTTCCCTTCGATGGTTGCACGGCAGCGTACCTCGCCGGGCGCACCGCGCAGGCTTATGTCCCGGTGGCGGCGGATGACGACGCCACCTATGTCGATACGCTCGGCTTCGACCTGTCCGCCATCACGCCGCAGGTGGCGTTGCCGCACCGCGTGGACGGTGTGCTCGATCTGGCGCAGGCGCCGGCCTTGAAGATCGGCATGGTCTATCTCGGCACCTGCACCGGCGGGCGCAGCAAGGACTACCGCGAAGCGCTGGACGTGCTGCGCGCGGGCGGTGGCGTGGCGCCCGGCGTGCGGCTGGTGGTGACGCCCGCATCGGAAGAGGTCCGCGCGGAGCTGGAGCGCGACGGCCTGTTGGCGGAGTTCGCGGCGTTCGGGGCAGAGATCCAGCCGTCCGGCTGCGGCGCCTGCTGCGGCACCTGCGGCAGCATTCCCGCCGATGGCATGCGCGTGATCTCCACCGCCAACCGTAATTTCAAGGGCCGCATGGGCAATCGCACGTCGGAGATTTTCCTGGCGTCGCCGCGCGCCTGCGCCAGCGCCGCCGTCACCGGCCACCTGGTCGATCCGCGCGAGGTGGCGCAATGACATTGCAGCAAACCGCATCCAACGCCGCAGCCGGCGCCGCGTCCGTCATCCACGGCCGCGCCCGCCTGCTTGGCGATGACATCAATACCGACTACCTGATCGCCTCCAGCCGCAAGAAGGACAGCCTGGACCCGCAGGTGCTGCGCCGCTACCTGCTGGAGGATGTGGATCCCGCCTTCGCCGCCAGCGTGGCGGATGGCGACATCCTGGTGGCCGGGCATAACTTCGGCTGCGGCTCCGCGATGGAGGTGGCAGTCACTGTGGTGCTCGCCGCAGGGATCCGCGTCGTGGTGGCCCGCAGCTTCTCACGCACCTACTGGCGCAACGCCATCAACAACGGCCTGCTGCTGATCACCGCCGATACCGCCGGCATTGCCGAAGGCAACGCGCTGACGCTGCGCCTGGACGGCGCCGGCGCCGAGCTGATGGTGGGCCATGCCTGCGAGGCGCCTACCCGCCGCATTCCCTGCGAACCCGTGCCGGACATCGTGCTGGCCATCCGCGCGGCCGGCGGGCTCGTTGCCTACCTGCGCCAGCATCGCAAGCTTGCCTAACCTTATCCATTCACGCTACCGAAGACAGCGCCCAGACCATGACAATCATCGCAGCCCGCCTCAACCGGATCAAGCCGTCGCCCAGCTCGATGGCAGGGCAACGCGCGCGTGAGCTTCGCGCCAGCGGCCGGGACATCGTCGGCCTCACCTCCGGCGAGCCGGATTTCGACACGCCGCAGAACGTCTGCGAGGCCGCCACCCGCGCCATGTCGGCGTCCAAGACCAAGTACACCGATGTTGGCGGCACGCCGGAGCTCAAGGCGGCGATTGCCGATAAGTTCCGCCGCGACAACGGCCTGGACTACGCGGCCAGCGAGATCATCGTCGGCACCGGGGGCAAGCAGATCATCTTCAACGCGCTGATGTGCACGGTGGACGTGGGCGATGAGGTCATCGTGCCGACGCCCTACTGGGTGTCCTACCCCGACATCGTGCTGTTGGCCGACGGCACGCCGGTCTTCGTGGACTGCCCGCCGGAGAATGGCTTCAAGCTGCGCCCGGAGGACCTGGAGCACGCCATCACGCCGCGCACGCGCTGGCTCGTGCTGAATGCCCCCAACAACCCGAGCGGCGCGGCGTATTCCCGCGCGGAGCTCGAGGCGCTGGCCGAGGTGCTGCTGCGCCACCCGCAGGTGTGGGTGATGACGGACGACATCTACGAGCACATCCTTTATGACGACCGCGAGTTCTGCACCATCGCGCAGGTGGAGCCGGCGCTGATGGCGCGCACGCTCACGATCAACGGCGTGTCCAAGGCCTACGCCATGACGGGCTGGCGCATCGGCTACGGCGGCGCGCCGGCGGCGCTGGTCAAGGCCATGGTCAAGTTGCAGTCGCAGAGCACGTCCAACCCATCGTCCATCAGCCAGGCCGCCGCGCTGGAAGCCCTGAGCGGCCCGCAGGACTTCATCGCCGAACGCACGCGTATTTTCCAGGCGCGGCGCGACATGGTGGTGGCGGAACTCAACCGCATCCCGGGCATCCGGTGCCACTCGCCGGAAGGCGCATTCTATGTGTATCCGTCCTGTGCAGGCCTGATCGGCAAGCTGACACCGGAAGGCAAGCGGATCGAGACCGATGCCGATTTCGTGCTCTACCTGCTGGAGGCGCAGAACCTGGCCGTGCTGCAGGGCGGTGCCTATGGCGTGTCGCCGTTCTTCCGCATATCCTTTGCCACCTCTGTTGCGCAGTTGCAGGAAGGCCTGCGGCGGCTGCGCCTGGCGTGCGAGGCATTGCGCTGACAACATACCCGCGAGCGCTGAGCCCGGCGCTAGCTACATCCGATTTGGAGTTTCACTATGAGCAACGATTCCCAGCCACTGCAGTGGCCGGCCGGCTATCGCATCAACCCACGCGCGGCGGGCCCGGCCGCCGACGTCGTCGCCGCCTTGCGCGAGATGCCGGTGGCCGCCATCGGCGATGCGATGAGCCGTAACGTGGGCGCCATCGGCCTGCGCCAGTATCACGCCCGGCTMGGTACCGTGCTGTGCGGCCCGGCGGTGACCGTGCGCGTGCGGCCCGGCGACAACCTGATGATCCACAAGGCCCTGATGATGGTCGAAGCCGGCGACGTGCTGGTGATCGACGGCGGCGGCGACGTGACGCAGGCCTTGGTAGGCGGCCTGATGCGCACCACCTGCATCGCCCGCAAGCTTGGCGGCCTGGTGATCGACGGCGCGGTGCGCGACCTGTGCGAATGGGCGGAGGAGGGCATGCCGATCTTCGCCCGGGGGCACACGCATCGCGGCCCGAGCAAGGACGGCCCGGGCGAGATCAACGTGCCCGTTTCCTGCGCCGGGCTGGTGGTGATGCCGGGCGACCTGGTGGTGGGCGATGCCGATGGCGTGATCGCGGTGCCGGCTGCCGAAGCGGCGCACGTGCTGCGCAAAACACGCGCGCACCTGGAGAAGGAGGCCAAGATCCGCGAGGGCAACCGCACTGGCACCACGGACCAGGAACGCTTTGACGCGGTGTTGAGGGCGAAGGGTTTGCCGGTTTGAAGCCTGGAGGGCCTTGGCCCTTCTCGTCTCCACCTACGAGCCGAGGCGCTGCACAAAGAACGACAGGATTTCGTCGCGCGCGGCCACTGTCGGCTCGCCAGCTTCGTCAATCAGGTGGACGGTGACGACGCTGTGCGGGCAAGGCACGTGCTGGGCAAAGAAGGCAGGGACATCGGGGTTGGCGGCGCTGTCCGGCAGCGTGCGTCCCACGAACCTGCCGCCAAGGGCCTCGGCATAGGCCGTGAAGCGTTGCGCCCTGCAAAACCGATCGCCTGCAAATCGATACGCCAGCACCGTGAGATCCTCCCGCTCGAGCCGCTCACGCACCACGGCGAGCTCCCCGGGCGCCATCTCGATGCCACCGGGATCATCCAAYGGCAGCGAGGGCTGGCAGATCACCGGTGCCAGCATCGCCGGCTCAAGCATCATCGACAGTGCGAAGTTGCCGGTGAAACACATGCCGATGGCGCCAACGCCGGGGCCGCCGCACTCCTGGTGCGCCAGCCTCGCCAGCGCCCTCAGCCACTGTGTCACCGGGCTCGACTGATTGGCAGCGAATGCGTGAAACTCCGCGCTAACGCAGGCGCGCCGAAAGACCGCCGCACCTGCCTCGGCGTCCGGCACGGCGCCGTCGCGGCCAAAGAGCGACGGCATATAGACCGTCAAGCCCGCATCGCGTACCCACCGGGCAAAGCGTGCGACGTGCGGGCTGATGCCCGGCATCTCCGTCATGAMGATCACCGCAGGCCCCGAGCCTGCTACGTGGACCACCTTGGCCACGCCGTCGAGCGTGATCGTGCGGCGCGTGAAATCGTCAAGGCGATCTGCCTCCATCATGCTGCGGTTCACCATGGCGTTGCCTCCTGTGCGCTGGATGGTCAGGCCGCGTCGGCCAGATGCTGCAGGTGCGCGTAGCCGGCCACCTTTGCGAAGCGGGGCAACTGCCAGACATCGCCATTGACCCCCCAGGTGCCATCGGCCACATCGTGGAGCCTCACCGAGGTGGCCAGCCGCCGCTGGTCGCCGGCTGGCTGCGCCTGCCGGAGGGCGTCGTGCATCAACCGTACGTACAACGCCCTGGCCGGCGCGTCCAGCACGCCAGCAGGCACATAGACCGTCGCGATGCAGGGCAGCACCTGCGATGACATGTCGACGCCGCCGCACGTCCACAAGCCGGCTTCCGCTTCTTCGATCACGACCCAGATCGCGAAGCGCTTGTGCKGGTCATCGGGCATGCGCTCCGCCATGGCGGCGGCGTCGCTGATGCGGCGGGCGAGATCTGCGCGGGCAGGGCCGGCAAACGCGCCTTTGGGTATGTTGACGAGGATATTGGGCATCGAAGCGGCGTTGTCGTTGAGGTAGGTGCATTAGACGCTTTGGCCAGGTAGACTTTGAGTGTCAATTTAGACATCTTTAGGGCGTTTTCAGCCAATGAAGGATTTCACCGTTGTGGCGCTGTCCGGCGCCTATTCAACCAGCGTGGCCGCGACGATCGATATCCTGCGCGCGGCTTCGTTGCTCGCGCCGCGCATGCATCTGCCCCGGCCGACCTGGCGCGTGGTATCGACATCCGGGCGTTCCGTGCCGTTGAGCGGCGGCATGCATATCGAAGCCGCGGCCTTGCCAGCGCGGCCACGTGCGCAGGCCACGCATGCGACGACCTGGATCGTGCCGGGGCTGGGCATCGACGATGCCAGCGCCATCGCCCGCCGGCTGGCGCAAGAGGATGCGCGGCTGGCGGCACGGGCTGTTGCCACGCATGCCGCCGCTGGCGGCCATGTTGCGGCATCTTGCTCCGCGGTGTTCCTGCTACAGGCCGCGGGCCTGCTGGCGCAGCGCCGGGTCACGACATCCTGGTGGCTGGCAGCCGAGTTGCAGCGCCTGGAGCCGCGTTGCATCGTCGATGCCGACCGCATGGTCTGCGCGGATGAGCATGTGAGCACCGMCGGCGCGGCATTTGCACAGACCGATCTGATGCTTCACCTGTTGCGCAGCCGGTTTGGCGTTGCGCTTGCCGACGCGGTGAGCCGGGTCTTGCTGATCGACGGCCGGCAAGCACAAGCGCGCTTCGTGGTGCCGGCCATGTTGTCCAACGGCAATGCGCTGGTCGGCCGTCTGGTGGCTCGGATCGAATCCGCATTGCCGCAGCCACCCAGTATCCAGGTGTTGGCGGACGAGTTTGCCATGTCCCAGAGAACGCTGTCGCGGCGTGTGCGCGAGGCCACGGGCAAGAGTACCTTGGCGCTGGTGCAGAGCGTGCGGCTCAATCGCGCCCGCATGCTGATCGAATCGAGCCGGATGTCCGTCGAGCAGGTTGCCGAGCAGGTGGGCTATGAGGATGCCACGGCGCTCAGGCGCCTGATGCGCAAGAGGGCGGGTGTCACACCCAGCCAGTATCGAACGGCGGGCGAAGCGCCTTGATGCGGGATTCGGCGGCGTACTCGAAGGCCACTGAACGGCGGCCGTTAGTCAGTAGGAGTCCGTCGAGGAAGTACCCACAGCATCGCACTGACTGCCTCAGCCTGGGTTCGGGTGTGCGTCTTCTCGTAGATCGCCCTGAGCTGCGTGCGGATCGTGGCAAGTGAAACACCGATGCTGGCCGCGCATTCGTCGGGCGTCTCGCCCCGGATGAGCGCCTCTGCCACCGCAGCTTCTGCCTTGGACAAGCCAAAAGCCTGCCGCAACTGTTGCGCCACGACCAGCGCGCCTGCGCACTGCCGCCGTCTAGCGGTAATCATGATGGTGGCATCGCCAAACGCTGCGCGCAGCGTTTGTGCGGGAAGTGAGGTGATGCTGAGAAAAATCTCGTGCGCGCTGTCCAACGCGCCTTGCAAGGCTAGACTTTCGCCTTTTCTGGTCTTTGCTACGCGTGCAATGGCCGCCTGAAGGTAATCATTCTCCGCCGAGACCACCGCAGTCAGGCGACCGTGCGCCAGCCTTAGGCAGGCGGTCGCACGCAACATGGATTCGGCGGCCTGGTTGACAGAGACGACACGCGAGTTTCTGTCCAGGGCCAATACGGCAAGCCCCAGTTCCTCCATCAGTTCAGCACCGAGCGCGGCATCGCGGTGCAGGATTCTTGCATCCTGCCAGAGATTGATGGAGCGCTGCAGATGTCCAGTCATGCCCACTGCGGCGGTGCGTTCCTTCTGCGAATACGGCGTTCTGCCATACGCTCGCAGCAGGCCGAGCAGGACGTCGCCGCTGCCCGGGCGCGCGAAGCGAACGCCCATCAAATACCGAAAGCCAGCTGGAATCTGGTAGTCCTGGAAGAATTCGCTACGTGCGACGTCCCGATCCGTCAGGTGATCGTGGCAACAGACGAATTCGCCGATCGCCGCCTTCTCGACAAAGCCGCGGCGAGGATCGAGCGCGCCATAGTATTGGTCGTAGCGGGCAATGACGTCATCCAACTCCCCTCGCGGGGAGTAGACCGAAAAACGGGGGGCGTTGCTTGCCGCATCCCAACTGAACATGTGGAAAAAATTGGCCCCCAGAGCCTCGATGACCTGGTGGAACACCTCAAGAAAGCTGTCGTGGTGCAGCGCGGCCTCATAGAGGTCCCCGATAAGCTGGTCCCTTGGCAATTGCTTTCTCCCCAAAAAGCAGTGCAATTTAATTGTGGTGTATTCGGCCTAAAACTTCACGGGCCATGCCGGAGCCATCTCTTTTTGCCAATTTATCACAGCTTCTCTGCGGGGTGCGCCGCGAAAATCCCTGAATTTCATCCATCTGAATGATGACCGGCGAGATGGGCTTCCGGAAAATCCGAGCCTCTAACTAGAACGGGTCAGGGAGGAAAAAAATGAAGCTCAAGCCTTTAGCGATCAGCTTTGTAGCGCTTTCGTTGGCCGCCTGTGGCGGCGGCGGGGATTCCGCATCCACGTCGGGCGGAACAGGCACGCAAACGCCGGCGGCACAGACCGTCAGTGGTGTGGTCGCCACTGGTCTGCCGTTGTCTGGTGCCGCAGTCAACATGACCTGCGCGTCAGGTTCCGGAGCGGCAACGACGGCCACGGATGGCAGCTATTCGGTCACGCTCAAGGGCGCAATCCTGCCCTGCGTGCTGACCGCCACCAGCAGCGACAGCAAGATCATCCTGCATTCGGTGGTTCCAGGCGCCGGGTCGGGCAGCAGCAACGCGACCGCGCATATCACGCCGCTTACCGAACTGCTGGTCGCCCAGCTGGGCGGGCAAAACCCGGCTCAGTTTGTGGCAGCGTTCGGCCCGGCGACGGCAGTGAGCGCGACGGCGGTCAGCAGTGCCCAATCGGCCTTGGTCTCCGTGCTCAAGAAGGCCGGATTCGATCCTTCCGGCGTCGGCGACTTTATCGCAGGCGCGATCGCTGCGGGCAGCCATCAGGGCTATGACGCGATCCTGGACACCCTGCAATCAACGATTGCGAGCGCAAACACCAGCCTGAGTGAATTGAGCGCTGCCATTGCCAACAGCACGGGCAGCACCACGGCCGCCGCCTCGACCCTCGGCACCATTCTGGCGCCCGCGAACGCTGATTGCACCTCGCTGAAGAGCGGCGATCACCGCCTGATCAAGCTATCCGATGGATCTGCAAAGCTGGCGACGGTGGATGCGACGAAATTGACCGTCGCCATCAGCGGCACGACCTATCAGCTCACCAAGGGCGCGACGAGCTGCGATTTCTCGTTGAACGATCCAAACTCGACGCGTGTGCTTGTCGCTAAATCCGGGCTTGCGGTCTGGACAAGTGGAAGTGGTACTACTGGAACGATTGCGCTGTCGATGCCGGCGCAGACCATGGACCCAAGCGTCATCAATGGGGCATACAACTATGCGCTTATCAGCGGCTCACCCCAAAACCAGTTTGGTACCCACGGCTATGCAAAAGGCGTAACCACATCGGCCACAAACTGCTTGAGTGGCTACGGCAGCTGCGCAGTCGATACCGTCACGCCATATGGGCATCTGGTCGCCACGCCCGATGGCGGCGCGGATTGGATTGACGATGGCAGCCAGGCGGGCACCGCACAGTTCCACGCGGTTGGATTCAGAAACGCGCAAGGAAACATCCTCTGGATTGCCACAGTGTTGGGACAAGGAGGAGGCGTGGGTGTTTTCGTCCCGCAAACGACACTGCCTCTGCCGGCGGTTGGTACCGCAAGCGCCTTTTGGCAACGCATTGTTGACAACACCACAGGCCTGAGCGCGGTCACTGAAGATAGCCACACCATTACGGCACTGAATGGGTCAGCCGTCACGCGTACCTTTGCGTCCGATAGCCATTCGGACGTGCTGGGTTTCAACGATCCGTTCAACGGGATGCGTCATCGTGCCACCAATGCCTGCACCACCTCAACGGGTGCCGCACAGAACTGTAGCGCGACGCTGCAACTACCATTGGGCGGCATGACGTTGGCGTGGTCGGGGTCCGGGGCGACCTATCGTGTTTCGATTTCGGTGACCAAGCCCGGCAGCTTGTAAGCACCCTGCGCCCGATGTCCGGGGCGCTTGGCACCGGCTTGTGATGAGCCGGTGCCAGCGCATTTCGATTGTTTGTCACTAGAGTCTCCCCGGCGTTTCCCGTTGCCTCTTCGCCGGCCCCGGCCAGCCACGAGAGTAGAATCTCGCAAAATTTTTCGCTTGTGGCGCACGGGAATCGACATGACACAGGGCAACGCCAATGCCAACGCCGCCGCGGTGACCGGGCTGGAGCCGGCCGCCGCAGCAAATCCACCGCACGGCCGGCAAGGCCTCACGGAACAGGAGCAGGGCGCCTACGCCCGCAAGGCCGTGATCGCCTCGGCGGTCGGCTACGCGCTGGACGGCTTCGACCTGCTTATCCTCGGCTTTATCCTGAGCGCGGTGTCTGCCGGCCTCGGGCTGACCAGCACGCAGGCGGGTTCGCTGGTTACCTGGACGCTGGTTGGCGCGGTGGCCGGGGGCATCTTCTTCGGCATCCTGAGCGATTACGTGGGCCGGGTGAAGGTGCTGACCTGGACCATCCTGCTGTTTGCCGTCTTCACCGGCCTGTGCGCGTTCGCGCAGGGCTACTGGGACCTGCTGGCCTACCGGACCATCGCCGGCTTTGGCCTTGGCGGCGAGTTCGGCATCGGCATGGCGCTGGCCACCGAGGCCTGCCGGCCCGGCCAGCGCGCCCGCGTTTCCTCCTATGTGGGCCTTGGCTGGCAGGCGGGTGTGCTGGCCGCGGCGCTGCTGACKCCGGTGCTGCTGCCCTATATCGGCTGGCGCGGCATGTTTGCCATCGGCGTGCTGCCGGCGGTGGCGTCGTTCGTGGTGCGCCGCTTTATCGGCGAGCCGGAAGTGTTCGTTGCCAGCAGCAAGGTGGCGCGTAAGKGCAACCCGCTCAAGATGCTGGTGGCGGATGCCGCGACCGCGCGTGCCAGCCTGGGCGTGGTGGTGCTGTGCTCGGTGCAGAACTTCGGCTACTACGGCCTGATGATCTGGATGCCGACCTACCTGGCCAAGCAGTTCAATTACTCGCTGACCAAGTCCGCGCTGTGGACCTCGGTGACCATCATCGGCATGGCCATCGGGATCTGGGTGTTCGGCCAGCTCGCGGACCGCGTCGGCCGCCGGCCCACCTTCCTGATCTACCAGGCCGGGGCGGTGGTGATGGTCTTTGTCTACTCCCAGCTATCGACTCCCTACGCGCTGCTGTTCGGCGGCGCGGTGATGGGCCTGTTCGTCAACGGCATGATCGGCGGCTACGGCGCGCTGATCTCGGAGCTGTATCCCACGCAGGCCCGCGCCACCGCGCAGAACGTGCTGTTCAATATCGGCCGTGGCGTGGGCGGCTTTGGCCCGCTGGTGGTCGGCGCGCTGGCCGCCAGCTATTCGTTCGGCACGGCCATTGCCGTGCTGGCGTCGATCTATGTGCTGGATATCCTGGCCACGCTGTTCCTGATTCCGGAGCGCAAGGGTGCCGCGCTGGATTAGCCGGTCCCTTAGTCCCTTAGTCCCTTAAGCCCCGCTCTCCACCGCCGGCCCTCCCAACGCCTTGTACAAGGTCGTGATATTCACCAAGCGGTCGAAGCGGTTGCGTGCCGCCGCCACCGCTGCCTGTCGCAACGTCTCCTTGGCATCGAGCCAGGGCTGCAGCGCGGTGGCGCCGGCGCGGTAGCGCGCCGCGCTAAGCCGCTCCGCCCGGCTCGCAGACTCCAGAGATTCCCCCAGCCGATCCGCGCGCACGCCCAGCCCCACATGATCGGACAGCGCGTTTTCCACTTCGGCAAAGGCCGTGTACAGCGACTGCCGGTATTGCGCCACCGTTTCCTGGTACTCGTTCTGCGACACCTGTATCGTCAGCTGCGTGGTGTTCCATTGCAGGAAGGGCAGGCTCAGCCCGGCGCCGAGCAGGGCGGTGGGATCGCGCAGCAGCGAAGCCAGCGCCGCGCTGCCGGTGCCGACGATGCCGGTCAGCGTCAGCTTGGGGTAGAAACTGGCGCGGGTCGCGTCGGCGTTTGCCAGGGCGGCGCGCAGGCGCCATTCGGCCTGCCGCACGTCGGGTCGGCGTCCGACAACCGCGGCGGGAATGCCGGCGGCGATGCGCGGCAGCGCTTCGACGGGCAAGGCCGGCGGCTCGGCCACGCCGTGCCCGGGCGGACGGTTAAACAGGACGGCCAGGGCCTGGCGGTTTTCGCTGCGTTGCTGGTCCAGCACGGTACGCTCGGCCAGCAGGGCGGCCAGTTGCTGCTCGGCTTGCGCCAGGTCCAGGCCGGACACCGCGCCGGCGCGGTAGCGCGCGGCCACCAGGCCAAGCGTGCGTCGTGCGTCCGCCAGGCTTTGGCCTGAGATGTCGATCAGTTCGTTCAACAGCCCTGCGCGCCAGTACAGCGTGGCCGTGGTGGCCGCCAGGGCGATGGTCGCTGCTTCCAGGTCGGCCGCGCTCGCGCGCGCTTCCCAGTCCGCCGCGCCACGCAGGCTGGCCAGCCGCCCCCACAGGTCGATCTCATAGTTCACTGTGGCATTGATCCCCCCTTCGTCGCGCCGCCCGGGGCCGTCCAGGCTCCATTGGCGCGTGCCCCTGGCCTGCGCGCTCAGTTCGGGCGCGCGGTTGGTGGCGGCCAGCCCTGCGCGCAGCCGGGCGCGCTCGAAGCGCAGCGCGGCAATGGCGAGATCGTTGTTGGTAGCCAGCGCGGACGCGACCAGTGCGCTTAGCTGTGGATCGCCAAAGGCCTGCCACCAGACGTGCGGCTCCAGCGCCGTGCCCGYCTGTCCGGCCGGCTCCTGCGGGGGCGCATGCTGCCAGTGCCGCGGCACGTCCAGCGCGGGATCCACCTCCGGCGTGCGCAGTCCACTGCAAGCACTCAGGGCAACGGCGATCATCGGCAGCGCGACGAGCAGGCGCACCGGCAAGGCGCGCGGCGAGTGCGGCGACCGTGGCGGCCATGGCGAAAGCGGACTGCGCTTATTCATGGCCAAGCGCCTCGATCGGTTGCAGGCGCGCGGCGTTGCGCGCCGGCATATAGCCGAACACCACGCCAATCAGTGTCGAACACAGGAAGGCGCCGGCAACCGCGCCCGCGGAGAACACCATCTGCCATTGTGGGATCAGCAGCGCCAGCGCCAGCCCGATCAGGTAGGCCACGGCGGTGCCGATCACCCCGCCCAGCAGGCATACCAGCACGGCCTCGGTCAGGAATTGCATCAGCACGTCGCGCTGGCGGGCGCCCACGGCCATGCGSAYGCCGATCTCGCGGGTGCGCTCGGTCACMGASACCAGCATGATGTTCATCACSCCRATGCCGCCGACCAGCAGCGAGATCACGGCGACCGCCGACAAGAACAGCGTGAGCGCCTGCCCGGTGCGTTCCATGGTCTTGACGATGCTGTCCATGTTGTAGGTAAAGAAGTCCTTCTTGCCGTGGCGCAGCGTCAGCAGGCGTTCGATGGCTTGCTGGGCCGCCGCGCTGGGCTGGCCGTCGCGGATGCGCACGGACAGCTCGTCGAAATGGGACTGGCCGAAGATGCGGCTGCCCGCGGTGGTGTAGGGCAGCCAGATATTGAGGCTGCTGCCGTTGTCGTCGAACATGGTTTTCTTCTCACGCGCCACGCCAATCACCACGCAAGGCAGGTTGCCCACCAGGATGATCTGGCCCAGCGCGCTCAAAGCATTACCGAACAGCTTGCGGCGGGTTTTTTCGTCGATCACCGCGACTTGCGCATGCCGGCGCAGCTCGTCCGGCAGGAATGCCGCGCCTTGCGTCAGGCCCAGGCCACGCACGCGGAAGAAGCTCGCGCCCACGCCATGCACGGTGGCGTTGACGTCGACGCTGCGGTACCTCAGCCGCTGGACCTTGCTGGTGATCGCAGTGGCGCTGTCCACATATGGCAGCGCGTGCAGGGCCTCGATATCGGCGGCCACCAGGGTGCGGATGCCGGTGGCGCGGTCGTCGCCAAAATCCTTGCCGGGGAAGATCTCGAGCGTGTTGGCGCCGATGGCGCGGATATCCGCCATCACGTAGCGCTTGGCGCCTTCGCCGATGGCCACGATCGACACCACGGAGGCGATGCCGATGATGATGCCAAGCATGGTCAGCGCGGTGCGCATGCGATGCGCCATCAATGCGCCCCAGGCCATGGAAAATGCCTCGCTGAAGCCCTGCCAGGCACGCGCGCGCCGCAGCGGGGATCCGGCGTTGCCGCTGGCCGGGGCTTGGGTGGCCAGCTTGGCTTGCACGGGGCTGCTGCCCGGCGCATCCTCGGCCTGCGGCGGCCGGTTGGCGCGGTCGGCCACGATGCGGCCGTCGGCGATCTCGATGATGCGCTCGGCGTTGCGCGCCAGTCCCATGTCGTGGGTGACGATGATCACGGTGTGGCCGAGCGCATGCAGCTCGCGCAGGATGGCCAGGACTTCCTTGCCGCTATGGCTGTCGAGCGCGCCCGTGGGCTCGTCCGCCAGGATCACCTGGCCGCCGTTGATCAGCGCGCGGGCAATSSWCACGCGCTGCTGCTGGCCGCCGGAGAGCTGGGAGGGGCGGTGCCCGGCGCGCTCGCCCAGGCCCAGCCGCTCCAGCAGCTGCAGGGCGCGGGCACGGCGCGCGGCGCGGTCGGTGGCGGCGTAGATGGCCGGCACTTCCACGTTGTCGGCGGCGGATAGCTGGGCCATCAGGTGGTAGCGCTGGAAGATAAAGCCGAAGCGCTCGCGGCGCAGGCGGGCCAGCGCGTCATCGTCGAGGGCCGCCACGTCCTGGCCCGCCACCAGGTAGCGGCCGGCGTTGGCCTGGTCCAGGCAGCCCAGGATGTTCATCAGCGTGGACTTGCCGGAGCCGGACGCACCGACGATGGCGACCATCTCGCCCGCGCAGATGGCCAGGCTGACCTGGCGCAGCACGGGGATGTCCTGGTCGCCGGCGCGGAAAGTGCGCTCCACATGCTGCAGCAGCAAGAGCGGGGCTTGCGTCATGGCCTGGCCTCCGCGTTGGCGGCGCCGGCATCGCCGGTGATGACGCGGTCGCCTTGCGCCAGGCCGCTCAGCACTTGCGCGTGCGCGTTGTTGCTCAGGCCGGTGCGTACCTTCACCGTCTCCACGCGCTGGTCCGGGCGCAGCACGCGCACTTCCATGCTGCCGTCCTGGCCGCGCGGCCCCAGCGCGGCCAAGGGCACCAGCAGCGTGTTCCTGGCCTCGCCCAGCATGATGGCGACCTGTGCCGTCATATCGATGCGCAGCTTGTGGCCTGGATTGGGCACGTCGAACAACGCATTGAAGAACACGGCGTTGTTGATCTTCTCCGGCGACGGCTGAATGGCCTGCAGCGACGCGTGGTAGCGGCGGTCCGGCTCGCCCATGATGGTGAAGTAGACCGCCTGCCGGTTGGCGATGCGGATCACATCGGCCTCCGACACCTGCGCCTTGACGGTCATGGAATCCAGGTTGGCCAGCTTGAGGATGGTCGGTACCTGGTAGGACGCCACCACGGTCTGGCCTTCCAGCGTGGAGAGCGCCACCACCTCGCCGTCCATCGGCGCCACGATGCGGGTGTAGCCAAGGTCGATGCGGGCGGACTCGGCCTTGATGCCGAGCTGCGCGATATCGGCGTCGAGAGCGATCAGCTCGGCCTCCAGCGAGCGTAGGTCGGCTTCGGCGATTTCAAGGTCCTGGCGCGAGGCCGCCTCCTGCGACTGCAGCTCGCGCTGGCGTTGCCAGTTCAGGCGGGCCTGGCGCAGGCGCGAGCGCTTGGCGTCACGCTGGGCCTTGCCGCTGGCCACGGCGGCATCTGCCTGGCGCAGCGCATTCTCCAGCAGCACCGGATCGATCTGGGCCAGCAACTGGCCCTGCTTGACCTTGTCGCCGAGCTTTACCTTCAGCGATTTGAGCTGGCCATTAACCTGCGCGCCGACTTCGACCTGGCGGATGGGCTGCAGTACGCCATTGGCCAGCACGGTGACTTCGAGGTCGCCGCGGGTGACGGTGGCGGTGATGTACTCGGGATGCTTGCCTGGTGTCAGGCGCCAGGCCGCTAATGCGATGATGGTAGACAGGGCGAGGACGGCGATGATCAGGCCGTGCCTGCGGCGGTTTGGGGGATGGGCCATTGGCGTTGCGGGAATCTACGGAAAAAGGATCAAGGTCAGGCAATATGCGGCGGACGTCTTGGGGAATCGGCGCAGAGGCCTATTTTTGAAATCAAAGGCAGTGGCGATGCACGACGGGATTGTGAATGGACCCGCCTGCCGCGTCTGTGGGCAATCTATCCCCGCTTGTGTGAAAGTGTGGCGAGATGTGCGGGTTTGTCTTCGCACCTGTGTTGACAGGGGTGGGGCGGTCTGGTTGGGTGAGGGCGGGCCTCGCCGGTGCGGGATTGACCAGGTGGAATTCAAGAAGCCAGTTGGGTAGGGCGACGACACATGGCTGCGAAGAAGCACGCTTCTGCCGATTAGTCTTTCCATGCCGGAGATGGCGGCCCGGGCGCCGGCGCGATTTGCCGGGCGGGCAGCGTGATCGCAAAGCGCGTGCAGCCCGCCACGCCGCCGTCCAGCGAGACCTGGCCGCCGTGGGCCAGCGCAATGCGCCGCACGATCGCCAGGTCCAGGCCGGCGCGGCTGATCGGCGATTCGCGGCCAGCCATGGCGCGGGGCAGTGGCTCGAAGATGCGGGCGCGCTCTGGCGCGGGGACGGCCGGGCCGTCGTCTTCCACCGCGAGGGTCAAGGTGCCGGCTGCATCGGTCTGCGCCACGATGATGACCTTGCACCGCGCATTGCGCAGGGCGTTGCGGCATAGCTTGAGCAGGGCCCGGGCTACCAGGCGGGGGTCGCAGAGATGGCGGGCGAACGGCCTGCTGTTGCGCACATCCAGCACCAACCCCCGATGCGCCGCGTCGCCGGCGATGACGGCGAGCACGGCATCAACCAGCTCGCCCGTGGTGACCAGCGTTGGATTGACAGGCGTGGCGCCCTGTTCCAGCTGCCCCAGTGTCAACAGTTCGGTCACCAGTTCGTCCAGCTCGCGCACATCCAGCCGCAGGGCCTCAAGGCGCCGCGCGCGCTGCAGCGGATCAGGTTGTGCATCGGCGGACTGCAACAGGGCGATGCCGAAATCCAGCCGCGTGATCGGCGTCTTGAGCTCGTGCGAGATGCCGTGGATCATGTCGCGCTGCTGCATGACGGAGGCCTCGATGCGCGACGCCATGTCGTTGAACTGGCGCGTCAACGGATAGAGATTGGCGCGCCTGGACAAATGCGCGCGGGCGGCAAGGTTGCCGCGGCCGAACTGCCTGGCCGCCTCGCGCAGGGCGTTGAGTTCGCGCCAGTGATAAAGGAGCCAGCCAATCACGGCGAGCAGCGTGGCGGATGCGACCAGCGTGTAGGCGATCAACTCGATCTTGGCCTGGCTCGCATTTCTTTGGCTGATATGCAGGACCTGGCCGTTGCGCAAGGGCAGGTAGGCATCGTCGCCGTCATCGCCAAACACCATCTTGTCGTCGCGCAGGTCGCGCAGGCGGCGCTCGCCCAGATGCGCCACGGCATGCATGCCGACCACGGCGAAGCCCTCTCTCGCGTTGCGCCGCAACGTCTGCAGCGCGGCCTCGCGCGCGGCGCCCGGGTGGCGCTCCAGGTAGCCGGTGAGCAAGAAGGCATAGCTTCCAACCTCTTTGCGCTCGCTCTCGCTGAGTTGCTGGTGGTACGCGGGGATGAGTACGTGGTCGATTGCGGCAAGCGCAGCAAACACGCCCAGGTTGAGCACGAGGAAAAGCTTGAACAGGGATCGGAACATCTTGGCTTGTCTCCTTCGCGCTTTGGCGGCGGGCGGAAGGATCTCGTCAGGTGGATCGCATTGGTCTTGCCCGGCCAATGCGAAGCGATTCTAGCGGCCAACGATTGGCCGGAAGCAGCGAAAGTCAACTCAAGACAATTGCGCACAATTACGCACAGTTTCGCGTCACTTTCCAACAGACACCGATGGGMCCTGTCCCTAGACTCTGGGGCTTGATCCAAGGGGGCTTAGGTGAATCGCATGTTGAGAAGAAGGTTCGAGAGATCGATGTGGGCCGGCGCCATTCTGGCCAGCGGCCTTGGTTGCGCCAGTGCGCATGCCGACAATGTCTACACCGTCGGGCTGGGCCTTGGCGCCGCGCCGCGCTATGAGGGCAGCAACGAGTACCGGCTGATCGGCGGCCCGCTGTTCAGCGCGGAGTTCGGCAATGGTTTTTTTATCAGCCCGCTGCGCGGCGGCGCCGGCTACGGCCACACATTCTCCAACGGCATGTTTGCATCGTTTGGCCTTGACTACGACCTGGGGCGTACCGACAGCAAACGCTTCGACCTGCCGGGCTCCGATCACCTGAAAGGCATGGGGCGGATCCCGGGTTCCCTGGTGGGGGCGTTGCAGGTCGGCATGCCGGTGTATGGCGGCGCGGTACTCAGCGTGACGCTCGACGCGCCGATGACCAAGCGCGACCGTGGCCTGAGCGGCCATATCGACCTGTCCGTGCCGGTGTACAAGGCCGGCAAGCACCTGGTCAGCGTCAGCCCCAGCCTGCATTTCGGCTCGCGCAAATACACCCAGACCTTCTTCGGCGTGACCGATGCGCAAGCCGCGAACAGCCAGTTCCGCCCCTACACCACCAAGGCCGGATTCGACCGCGCCAGCGTGGCGGTGTCCTGGGAATACGAGATCTCGCGCTCCTGGTCGGTAAACAGCACGGTGGCCGTGACCCGCTTGCTGGGTGACAGCGCCAACAGCCCGATCGTGCAGTCGAAACAGTCGTTCGTTGGCCTGACCGCGCTCAAGTACCGCTTCTAGCCGCGCCGGCTGCGCAGCTTTGCCTTGCTCCTGTTCGCCGAAGGAAGACATGACACCGCGAATCCCCATCCTGATGTATCACCAGATCGATGCGCCGCCGCCGCGCGGCACACCGATGCGCAGCCTTGTGGTGGCCGCGCGCGATTTCTCCTGGCAGATGCGCCTGCTCCGGCTGATGGGCTATCGCGGCCTGGCCTTGCGCGACCTGCTGCCTTACCTGCGCGGCGAGCAGGCCGGCAAGGTGGTGGGCATCACGCTGGACGACGGCTACCGGAACAACCTGGAGCATGCGCTGCCGGTGCTGCAGCGTTGCGGGTTCAGCGCAACCTGCTATGCGGTCAGCAGCCTGGTCGGCAGGACCAATGCCTGGGACACGGCCATTGGCGTGCCAGAGGCGCCGCTGATGACCGTGCAGGAACTGCGCAGCTGGACCCGTGCGGGCATGGAAGTCGGCGCGCATACGCGTACCCATGTGGACCTGACCAGGATGGATGGCGATGCCGCGCGCGACCAGATCGCGGGCAGCAAGCTCGCGCTGCAAGATGCGCTGGGCGTGCCGGTCCGGCACTTCTGCTATCCGTATGGCGCGTTCAATCAACCCGTCGCCGAGCTGGTGCGGGAAGCCGGCTATCACAGTGCCGTGACCACGCAGCGCGGCCGCGCCGCGACCGGCGGCAACCTGTTCGGCCTGCCGCGCGTGCTGGTCGCGCGGAGCTCGCATGCCGGACATTTTTTGCTGAAGCTGGCGACTGCCTATGAAGATCGCCGCGGCATGGAGGTAGTGTCATGATGCACGCTGACCGAGGCGCGGCGCTGTCCGCCAACCAGTTGCGGGTGCTGGTGCTGAATTCCCGGATGGATGGCGGCGGCGTGGATTCGCACACGCTGTCGCTGTGCCGGGCCCTGCGGCTGCAGGATTGCGTGGTGAGCCTGGCCGCACCGGCGCGCGCACGCTGGATCGATGCGGCGCAAGCCATGCCCGGCATCCAGGTGCTTGCGCTGGATGCCGGGCGCGTGGTCTGGCCGCTGGTGCTGGCACGCTATATCCGCGAGCAGCGCATCGACGTCATCCACGCGCATCACGGGCGCGATTACTGGGTGGCGGTCGCGGCCTGGATGCTGTCTGGCCGAACCGCATCGGTGGTGGTGACGCGCCACCTGATGACCCAGCTCAAGGCGCGCACGCGCCGCTACCTGGCGGCGTTCTCCAACGTGATCGCGGTGTCCGATGCGGTGCAGGAGTCGCTGCGCCGGGTCGATCCGGAGCGCGCCTTGCGGCTGCGGCGGATCTACTGCGGGATCGACACCGAGCGCTTTCGCCGCATCGCCATGCGCGGCTATCGCGTGCGCGAGGCCCTTGGGCTGCCGCAGGACGCATGGGTCTACGCCATGATCGGCGGGGCGCAACGGCCTGACGGCAAGGGGCAGTTCTACTTCGTCAATGCTGCCGCGCAGGTGCGGGCGCGGCACCCGCACGCGCATTTCCTCTGCGTCGGCGACGGCGACCTGATCCCGCAGTTGCGCCAGGAGGCGCAGGCGCTGGGTTTGGCCGGGTGCATCCATTTCCTGCCGTTCGAGCATGATGTGGCGTMGCTGCTGCAGGCGATCGATGTGCTGGTACATCCGGCCGTAGGCAGCGAGGCGCTGGGGCTGGTGATACTGGAGGCACTGAGCTGCAGCAAGCCAGTGATTGCCACTGCGTTGGACGGGATACCCGAGACCTTTCTCGATGGCGCCCACGGCGTGCTGGTTCCGCCGCGCGACGCGCATGCCCTGGCGCAGGCCATGTGCCAGCTGGCGGCGGACCCCGGGCGCGCGGCCCGCATGGGTCTGCGCGGGCGCGGCTGGGTGGAGGCGAACTTCTCGCTGGCTTCGCTCGGGCGCGAAACGGTGCAGCTGTACCGGGATTGCATGGCGGCGGCGCGGCACCGGGACCGGGCAAGCATCGCGCAAAGCGGGCAGGCTGCGCCGGCCGCGTCGGAGCGGAGCTGAAACGGTGCGTTTCGGCACCAGGGTGGGGACAGTCGACTATACTTGTCAGCATGCTAACGAGTTTGGTGAGTTGAATGTCCTCTGCAAAACGTCAAACGACGCGCTTGGCTCCTCCAGTCGAGGATCCGGCGCCGTCCGAAGCGGACCCGGCCAAGGAGCTTCTGTGGGCGCGGCCCGGCTTCCTGGTGCGTCGCCTGCACCAGATCCACGTGGCCATGTTTTTCGAGGAATGCAAGTCTCCCAGCATCACGCCGGTGCAGTACGCCATCCTGACGGTATTGTCCGTGTTGCCCGGGCTGGACCAGACTGCGCTGGGGCAGGAAGTCGGCTTTGACCGCACCACCACCGCCGACGTGGTGCGCCGGCTGGAAGAACGTGGCCTGGTCGAGCGCAAGGACAATCCGGCCGACCGCCGCACGCGCCACGTGCACCTGACCAAGGAAGGGCAGACCGTGGTGGCGTCGCTGCGCGCCGACATGGAGCGTGCGCAGGAGCGCATGCTGGCGCCGTTGCGCCCGGCGCAGCGCAAGGTGTTCATGGACTTGCTGTCGACACTGGTCGAGGCTAACAACGACTACAGCCGCACCGTGTTGCGCATCATGTAGCGGCAGCGCGCCGGCATGGCGCCGGCGCCTGGGCTATACCTATACCTATATCTATACCTATACCTATACCTATACCCGCTCAGACCGGATACACGAGGTCGTTGGCGATGATGGTGGTGTCGTACACGACCTGGCGCTCGGCCAGCAGCAGCTTGCCCTCGATGCGGGCGAAGCGGTCGTGATAAGTGCCCGCCATGTGGATGGTGGTGGGGCCTTCGACCAGCGTTTGCAGCAGCAGGAAGCAGGCCTGCGCCTGGATCTCGCCAGACTCGCTTTCATCGGTGACGCGCGTATTGGTGACGAGATGCAGCATATAGCGCGGCGCGAACATCTGGGTGCGCGCGATCGCCACCGCCCGGTCGTGCATCATGCCGCGGCCTTCGGCATACACCAGGCCCACCGGCAGCCCGAGTTCCACGTTCTCCCGCGCCGTGACGCGGTAGATGCAATCCTCGGTAAAGAACTCGGGCCACGTTTCCACCATGCCGGCATCGAGCACGGCGCAGTATTCGCTGTGGAAGGCATCAATCTCCATGCGCAGCGCTTGCGCGCGCGCGGGGGCCAGCTTGCAGGGGCGAAAGAGGCTATGCGCCATCGGGGTCATGGTTGGTGCGATCGTCAGTGTCATGCTGTTCAGAACCCCATCACGCTACGATAGTATTGGTACATGGCGCGGATCGCGGACTCCGAGATCAGCGAGTTGGCGGTGCCGACGTGTCCGGGGTCGAGCTTCAGCACATTGCGGTCGGTGCTGGAGCGGCGCACGCCCTCCTGCACGAACTTCATCGCCTCGTTGTCTTCCAGGCCAAGGAAGCCGGCGGGGCCCATCAGGTTGCCCTGGCGCAGGCGGTGCCGCGTCATTTCCTCGGTGTCGTCCTCATAGCCGAACATGGTCCACTGCATCAGCATGCTGTCCGGGCCGTTTGGCACGATCTGGCGCACGCCCAGCGTGTTCATCTCGCGCTGCACGATCAGGTTCGGCCAGATAGTCTGCATGGTGACCGACCACGGCGAATMGAATTCCTTGATGTATTCCAGGAAGCGGTCGTCCTGCAGGCGCATGCCTTCGTGGTAGGAGCGCATTTCCTTCTTGTTCTCGTCGCTCACCGCCGCGTACTTGTCTTCCTTCTTGGCCGAGGCCATGGTGCCGTGGCGGCCGTGCACCGGGTCCGCGATCATGGCCGAGTCGTTGCCAGCGACCAGCAGGCCGAACACCACCAGGAAGGAGTGCAGCAGCGTGGCGTGGTACGGGTCCTTCAGGTTCTCGTGGTACATCTTCCAGTTGCAGGGCAACTCGTTCTTGTAGTACCCGAGGATCTTGAGCGGCTTGCCGTTGAACACCACGTCGAAATCCTTGAGGATTTCCGGCGTCATATACACGTCCAGCGGCTCCATGTCGCTGGCGTACGAGGCGAAGACCACCCCGTTGCGCGTGGCCACGTTCAGCTTCACCAGGCCATGGTCTTCGTTGCGGAAGTCCTTGGGCATGCCGCCGGCCCGGTTCACGCCGCGCTTGAACGGCACGCCCTGCAGGTTGCCCTTCAGGTCGTAGGACCACTGGTGATACGGGCAGACGAACTCCTTGGCGTTGCCCTGGCCATGCCGGCAGAACTCCGCGCCGCGGTGTGCGCAGCGGTTCTCGAAGACATTGACGGAGCCGTCTTCCGCGCGCGCCACGACAACGGGCGTCGGTCCAACGTAAGAGCGCTTGAAGTCGCCCGAGTTGGGGATCTCGGCCTCCAGCGCGACAAAATTCCACGAGCGGCCGCGGAAGATCTTCTCCAGTTCCAGGTCGTACACGGCATTGCTGGTGTACACCCAGTCCGGGATGAAATGCAGGGCGTCTTCCGGCCACTGGCAGGCGGCCAGTTCGGCATCCTTGGCACGCGGCGTGCGGTTGATGACCGCATGGGTCTGGTACATGTTTCGTTCCTCGTTCAGGATGGGGTTTCGCTCGCGCCGACTGCGGCGGCTTCGCGCGCCGCCTGCTTCAAGGGCAGGGCGGTGTCGCACAGCAAGCGGATATCGCAGGCGGTGCCTTGTTCGATCAGGTTGCGGAGCTGGCGCAGGTCGCCGCCGGCATTGACGGCGATGGCGTGGCGCAGTTGCGCGCCGGCCATGCCTAGCATCAGGAATTTGGGGGGCTTGTCGCTGTCGGGTGCCTCGGTGCTGCCGCGCAGCGTGTAGCGCAGCGCTGGGTCCACGGCGCCCAGCATCTGGATATTGCAGCCGAGCTGGTCGGTCCAGAACCAGGGCACGGCGGCCGGGGCCGTCTGCACGCTGAGCATGGCCGCCGCGGCGATGCGGGCCTGCTCATTGGCGTTCTGCCACGACTCCAGGCGCATCTCCTGGCCAAACAACGGCTGGTATTGGCTGGTGCAATCGCCGGCAGCAAACACACCCGGCGCGCTGGTGCGGCAGTGCGCGTCGACCTGGATGCCGCCGTTGCCCGGGTGGAGCGCAAGCCCGGCCGCTTCTGCCAGGCCCACATTGGGGTGCAGCCCGATGGCCACCACCACCAGCGGCGCGCGCAGGGCGGTGCCGTCCGCCAGCGTGATGGCAACCTCGTCCACAGCCGGCGGGATCGACGCGATCTCGCAGCCCAGGCGCAGATCGATGCCGAGGCCGCGCACGCGCTGCGCCAGCCAGTCCGAAAACACGCGCGGCACGGCGCGCTGCAGCAGCAGCGGCGCGGCCTCGACCACCGTCACCGCCAGCCCCATGGCGCGGGCGGTGGACGCGGTTTCCAGCCCAAGGAAGCCGCCGCCGATCACCAGCACCGCGCGCTCGCGGCGCAGCGCGGCCCGCAAGCCGTGCGCATCGGCGAGCGAGCGCAGGTAGTGCACCCGGGGCTGTCCCGCGGGCAGGGCGGGCAAGGTGCGGGCGCGCCCGCCGGTGGCCAGCAGGCAGCGGCTGAAGGCAAACACCTGGCCATCGGCGCAATGCGCCGTGGCGCTGGCGGGATCGAGCGACGTCACTGTGGTGCCCAGGCGCAGGTCGATGCCTTGCTCCGCATAGAAGCCCGCCGCGTGCACGCCGATGCGCTCGTCTTGCTGCTCGTCAGCCAGCACGGCCTTGGACAGCGGCGGGCGCTCATACGGTGCATGGGCCTCGCCGCCGACCATGACGATGCCGCCGTCATGGCCCAGCGCGCGCAGCGCGGCGGCGGCAGTTGCGCCAGCCTGGCCGGCGCCGATGATCAGGATGGGGGCGTCTTGTGGCATGGCCGGCGCTCAGGCGGTGGCCATGACATCGACCAGGACATCGCTGTCCACGATCTTGACCGGGTAGACCTTGATGCCCTGGGTGGCGGGCGCGCACATGGCCTGCCCGGTGCGGATATCGAAGCGCGCCTGGTGCAGCGGGCATTCGATGCAGCCGTCCTCCAGGTAGCCGTCGGACAGCAGCGCGTACTGGTGCGTGCAGATGTTGTCGGTGACGAAGTACTCCCCTTCGCTGCGGTACAGGGCCAGCTGCGCGTCGCCAAGCGTGAGCGGCATCACTTCATCGTCCTGAAGCTGGCCGGTGGTGGCGATCTTGGTCCAAGCCATGATGCATCTCCTTTGATCAGTATGCTGAGTAATAATTATCAGTGTACTGATTTAAATTGTCGACTGAATCAGCGTTAACCCTTGGGCGTGGCCGAAGCGGCCGAGGCGGCGGAATGGCCGTGCAAGGGCGTGGCGGCGCTGGCCGGGGCAGGGCGCGCCAGTGCGGCCCGGCGCTCCAGCAGGGTCTGCACTTCGCCCATGATGCCGCGGCGGAAGGTCAGCACGCAGACCACGAAGATCAGGCCCGTGACCATGCTGACCGACTCGCCCAGCGTGTTGAACCAGTCCACGCCCGTCATCGCGGCCAGGCTGCTGCCGGCGTCCCCCAGCTTGTTCTCGACCGCGACAATCACCAGCGCGCCCAGGATCGGCCCGGACAAGGTGCCCATGCCGCCCACCAGCGTCATCAGGATGACCGATCCGGACATGGCCCAGTGCACGTCGGTCAACGTGGCAAAGCCGAGCACCAGCGTCTTCAATGCGCCTGCCAGTCCCGCCAGCGCGGACGACAGCACAAAGGCCAGCAGCTTGAACCTGTCCGTGTCATAGCCCAGCGAGATGGCGCGCGGCTCGTTTTCCTTGATGGCCCGCAGCACCTGACCGAAGGGCGAGTTGACCACGCGCGCGATCAGCAGCAGTGCGGCGCCGACCACGATGGCCGCCACGTAGTACATCGTCAGGTCGCCCTCCAGCGAGAGCAGCCCGAACAGGCTGCCGCGCGGCACCGCCTGCAAGCCGTCCTCGCCGCCCGTTACCGGGGCCTGCAGGCAGAAGAAGTAGAACATCTGCGCCAGCGCCAGCGTCACCATCGCAAAGTAGATGCCCTGGCGGCGGATCGCCAGCGCGCCAAAGGCCAGGCCGAGCAGCGCGCCGAACGCCGTGCCGGCCAGCAGCCCGAGCTCTGGTGTGGCGTGCAGGGATTTCATCACGTAGCCGCAGGCGTAGGCCGCGCCGCCAAAGAAGGCGGCGTGGCCAAAGGACAGCAGTCCGGTAAAGCCCAGCAGCAGGTTGAAGGCGCAGGCAAACAGGGCGAAGCACATCAGCTTCATCGCCAGCACCGGGTAGGCGCCGAAGAAGGGTGCCAGCGCGACGGCCGCCATCAGCAAGGCGCCGGGCAGTCTTGCGCGAGAATCAAAGGTCATTATTTTTCCTTTCCGAACAGGCCGGCGGGGCGCACCATCAACACGCACACCATGGCCACGAAGACGACGGTTGCCGAGGCTTCCGGGTAGAACACCTTGGTCATGCCTTCGAACACGCCCAGGCCCAGTCCGGTAAAGATGGAGCCGAGGATCGAGCCCATGCCGCCGATCACCACCACGGCGAACACGGTGATGATCAGGTTCTGGCCCATCAKCGGCGAGATCTGCATCACGGGCGCGGCCAGCACCCCGGCAAAGGCGGCCAGCCCCACGCCGAAGGCGTAAGTCAGCGTCACCAGCAACGGCACGTTGATGCCGAATGCTTCCACCATGCGCGGGTTCTCCGTGCCGGCGCGCAGGTAGGCGCCAAGCCGTGTTTTCTCGATGACGTACCAGGTGGCGAAGCACACCACCAGCGAGGCCGCCACCACCCAGGCGCGGTAGTTGGGCAGCATCATGAAGCCCACGCTGGTGGCGCCCGTCAGCGCCTCGGGCGTGGCGTAGGACAGGCCGGAGACGCCATACACCGAGCGCAGCAGACCTTCGATCAGCAGGCAGATGCCCAGCGTCAGCAGCAGGCCATAAAGATGATCGAAGCGATAGAGCCGGCGCAGCATGGTGCGCTCCAGCACCACGCCCAGCACGCCGGTGACGAGCGGGGCGAGGAGCAGCATCAGCCARTAGTTCAGCCCCAGGTAGGCGAGGCCCATCCAGGCCAGCACGGCGCCCAGCATGAACAGGGCGCCATGGGCAAAGTTGATGACGTTGAGCAGGCCAAAGATGACTGCCAGCCCGAGGCTCAGGATGGCGTAGAACGAGCCGTTGACGAGCCCGAGCAGCAACTGGCTCAGCAGGGCGGGCATGGGTATGCCAAAAAATTCCATGAGGATGGTTCCTTACACGCCAAGCAGGGCGTTCAGCGTGGGCATCTTGCGCGCGAGCGCGCCGGCGTCGAAGCACTCCACCATGCGGCCGTGCTCCATCACGTAGAAGCGGTCGGCGAGTGGCGCGGCGAAGCGGAAGTTCTGCTCCACCATGACGATGGTGTAGCCGCGTTTCTTGAGCGTGGTGATCATTCTGGCGAGGGTCTGGACGATGACGGGGGCCAGGCCTTCGGAGATTTCATCGAGCAGCAGCACGCTCGCGCGGGTGCGCAGGATGCGGGCGACGGCCAGCATCTGCTGCTCGCCGCCCGACATGCGCGTGCCCTGGCTCTYGCGGCGTTCCCACAGGTTGGGGAACATCTCGTAGATCTCGTCCAGCGGCATCGGCTCGCGGCCTGGCGTTGCAACGTCAGCCTTGAACACCGGCGGCAGCATCAGGTTTTCCTCGCACGACAGGCTGGAGAAGATCGCGCGTTCCTCCGGGCAATAGCCCAGGCCCAGCGGCGCGATGCGGTGCGTCTTCATGCCGATGGTCTCGGTGCCGTTGACGCGGATCGA
>NZ_JBFTSF010000010.1:0-54057 GCF_056399905.1 Cupriavidus sp. 01L46 | reverse complement strand
AGCCAACACTCCGGGCCGTACGACGCAACCACCGAGGCCCAAAAAGCCTTATTGCTCTGCTCCCGGCAGGGCGGCTTTCTTTTCGTTAGTTTTCTTTGCCGGTCAAAGAAAAGTGACCGGCAGCCCCCGCAGGGGGATGTCGTATGGCACTTGGGTGCAAAAGCTATCGCCGATCAAAGAAATACCGACCAAGGCAACAAGAGCCCAATGTGCCGCCCTTGGGCCCAAAAGCCATCGCCGCAAAATAAAAGCGACGAAGACCCCCCCAACAATCAACCCTATAACCTCTCAACAATAGTCACATTCGCCATCCCCCCACCCTCACACATCGTCTGCAACCCATACCTCTTCCCCTGCGCATGCAGCGCATGCACCAGCGTGGTCATCAGCTTAGCCCCCGAGCCACCAAGCGGATGCCCCAACGCAATAGCCCCGCCATTCACATTCATCCGTGCCGGATCCGCGCCCGTGGTCTGCAACCAAGCCAGCGGCACCGGCGCAAACGCTTCATTGATCTCGAACAGGTCGATATCTCCGATCTTCATGCCGGCCTTCTGCAGCGCCCGCAGCGTTGCCGGCAACGGCGCTTCCAGCATGATCACCGGGTCATGGCCCAGCACCGACATATGGTGAATGCGTGCCAGCGGCTTGACGCCCAGCTTCTTCAGGCCGGCTTCGTTGACCACCATCAGCCCCGCCGCGCCATCGCAGATCTGGCTGGCGCTGGCGGCGGTGACGGTGCCGCCTTCCTCGATCAGCTTGACGCTGGCGATGGATTCCAGGCTGGCTTCAAAGCGGATGCCTTCGTCCACCGTATGCAGCTCGCCGTTGGCGCTGCCGTCGGCGGTGCGTACGGCAACGGGCACGATTTCGTCCTTGAAGCGGCCGGCCTGCGTGGCGGCGATGGCGCGGCGGTGGCTTTCCAGCGCGTAGCGGTCCAGGTCGTCCCGCGTGAGGCCGTACTTGCGCGACATCATCTCGGCACCGGTGAACTGGCTGAACTTCACGCCGGGATAGCGTTCCTGCATGGCCGGGCTCATCGAGCTGCCGAAGCCGTTCTTGAAGGGCAGCGTGGAGGGCAGGCCCATCGGCACGCGGGTCATGCTTTCCACGCCGGCGGCGATCACGATGTCCATGGTGCCGGACATCACCGCCTGCGCGGCAAAGTGCAGGGCTTGTTGCGACGAGCCGCACTGGCGGTCGACCGAGGTGCCGGGCACGCTTTCCGGCAGCTTCGAGGCCAGCACGGCGTTGCGCGCCACGTTGCCGGCCTGCTCGCCGGCCTGGCCGACGCAGCCCATGATCACGTCGTCGATCAGTGCCGGATCGGCGCCGCTGCGCTCGACCAGCGCGTTCAGCACCTGCGCGGCGAGATCCGCCGGATGCCAGCCTGCCAGCTTGCCGCCCTTGCGCCCGCCCGCGGTGCGCGCGGCCGCTACGATGTATGCCTCTGCCATGTCGTCTCCTCTTGTCGTTCGTCGTTCCGGGGCGAACCCGCCCGTGATGGCCGCGTCCCGGGAAGGGCACGGCCAAGCCTCGCTATCCTGTTGCGGATTCTGGCGCAGCAGCGGGGCGCCCGGCGTCGTCGGAAGCGACGATTGCGCAGCGCCGCCGACGCGCCAAGCGGCGGCGGCGCATCATGTGCGCGGCGTGAGCACCGAGAAGATGGCGGTGGCGCGCAGCAGGCAGCGCTCCCCGGCCATCAGGCGGCAACCGCCGAAGCGCAGCCGCGAGCCCAGCTTGTCGAACTCGACGTGCGCCTCCACCCAGTCGCCCACCCGCGCGGCATCGAAGTAGTCCATGCTGAGGTTGACCGTCACCGCCGGCTGCTTGCGGTCGGTCTCCAGCGCCATCATCATGCCGATGGCGGTGTCGGCCAGCGTGGCCAGCATGCCGCCGTGCGGGATGCCAAGCGGGTTGAGGTGATGCGGCCCGATGCGGATGGCCACTACGCGCCGCGCCCGGTCCACGTAGATCTGTCCGAAGTTCTCGAGGAAGCCCTTGGCGCCACGCAAGGCGACAAAGCCTGGCGGCGCCGCCTCGGCCCCTTCGGATTGCCCTGCGCCCGAGCCGGCATCGGAAGGTTGATTGGCTTCAGCCATGGAGGCGCCGCCTTATGCTGCGAAGTAGCGCGAGGCCACCCCGAGCTGCTCGCGGCACTCGGCCACCATGCGCTCGATCAGCTCGGCGCAGGTCGGGATGTCGTCGATCAAGCCCACGCACTGGCCGGCGCTGATGATGCCGCCATCGGTCTCGCCGGCGGCGAGCGCGGCCTTGCCGCGTACGCCCGCCACCAGGTGCTTGACGTCCTCGAACTGGGCGCCGCCCGGCTGGMGCTCGATGGTGACGACCTCATCKGAGATGGCGTTCTTGAGCACGCGCGCGGTGTTGTGCAGCGTGCGGAAGATCAGGTTGGTGTCGCGCTCGCTGGCGTCCACCAGGGCCTGCTTGACGTTGTGGTGGATCGGCGCCTCGCGCGTGGCGCAAAAGCGCGTGCCCATGTTGATGCCCTCCGCGCCCAGTACCAGTGCCGCCGCCATGCCGCGCCCGTCAGCGATGCCGCCCGATGCAATCACCGGAATGCCCAGCCGGCGCGCGGCCAGCGGGATCAGCACCATGCCCGGGACGTCGTCCTCGCCCGGGTGGCCCGCGCACTCGAAACCGTCGATGGACACCGCGTCCACGCCCAGGCGCTCGGCCGACATCGCATGGCGGATCGCCACGCACTTGTGGATCACCTTGATGCCGGCCGCCTTGGCGCGCGCGATATGCTCCTTGGGGTTGTTGCCCGCCGTCTCCAGCACCTTGATGCCGCTTTCGATGATCACGTCGAGGTAGCGGGCGTACGGCGGCGGGTTGATGGAGGGCAGCAGCGTCAGGTTGACGCCGAAGGGCTGGTCGGTCAGCTCGCGGGTACGGCGGATCTCCGCGGCCAGCGCTTCCGGGGTGGGCTGGGTCAGCGCGGTGAGCACGCCAAGCCCGCCGGCATTGGAGACCGCGGCGGCCATCTCGGCGTAGCCAACCCACTGCATGCCGCCCTGGATAATGGGGTAGCGGGTGCCCAGCAATTCGGTAATGCGCGTCTTCATGTCGTTCCTTCTGGCTTCGGGTCTTGTATCGTCTCTGGTCTGTCTTCTGCCGGGCATGGGCCGCCAGGCGTTCTGGCGCCAGTCTACGGCGGCGCTGCCGTGCCTACCTCGTCGGATTCGACGATTGCAGGCGCCCGATTCTGCACTACCTTATCCACACCCATTTCGAGACAGCCAAGGCCAGCCATGAGCACCCCGAAACCAGCCGCCCCCCCCAGCTTCGAGACCCTGCAATACGCCGTCGACAAGGGCGTCGCCACCATCACCCTGCACCGCCCGGAAAAGCTCAATGCCTTTACCCCGCGCATGATGCAGGACCTGATCGACGCCTTTGACGCCACCGACGCCGACGACGACGTCCGCGCGGTGATCGTCACCGGCTCCGGGCGCGCCTTCTGCGCCGGCGCCGACCTGTCTTCCGGCGGCTCTACCTTCGATTACGAGAAGCGCTACGGCGCCAGCAAGGAAGCCGCCCACCGCGATGGCGGCGGACGCGTGGCGCTGCGCATCTTCCGCAGCCTCAAGCCGGTCATCGCGGCGGTCAACGGCCCGGCGGTGGGCATCGGCGTGACCATGCAGTTGCCGATGGACATCCGCCTGGCCTCCACCGACGCCAAGTTCGGCTTTGTGTTCGCGCGCCGCGGCATCACGCCCGAGGCGGCATCGTCGTGGTTCCTGTCGCGGGTGGTAGGCATCTCCACCGCGCTGGAATGGTGCTACACCGGCCGCGTGTTCTCCGCACAGGAGGCGCTGGAGCGCGGGCTGGTGCGCTCGCTGCACGCGCCMGAGGACCTGTTGCCGGCCGCGCAGGCGCTGGCCCGGGAGATCGCCGACAATGCCGCGCCGGTATCCGTCGCCATCTCGCGCCAGTTGATCTGGCGCATGGCCGGGGCGAGCCACCCGATGGAGGCGCACCGCCTGGACAGCCGCGCGATCCAGTCGCGCGGCCAGTCGGCCGACGTCAAGGAAGGCGTCAGCGCCTTCCTGGAAAAACGCCCGGCCAGCTTCCCCGAGCGCGTGTCGCAGGACATGCCGGACTTCTTCGACTGGGGCAACGAGCCGCCCTTCATCTGACCCCCGGTTGAGCCCCAAGGAGAGCAGCGTGAAAGTCAGCATGGCAGTCCGGAGCCGCAAATCGGTACGCGGCTTTCTTCCCACGCCGGTGCCGCCGCAGATCATCCGCGACGTGCTGGAGCAGGCCGCGCGCGCGCCATCGGGCGGCAACCTGCAGCCGTGGCACCTGCACGTGGTGGGCGGCGAGCCGCTGGCACGGCTCAAAGCCACCATGCGCGAGCGCGTCGCCGGCGCGCCCCGCGGCGAAGGGACCGAGTACGACGTCTACCCGCGCGAGCTGGTCTCGCCTTATCGCGAACGGCGCTTCCAGGTGGGCGAGGAGCTCTATCGCTGCCTGGGCATCCCGCGCGAGAACAAGCCGGCGCGCCTTGCCCAGTTTGCCAACAACTTCACGTTCTTCGGCGCGCCGCTGGCGCTGTTCTGCACCGTGGACCGCCGCATGGGCCCGCCGCAATGGTCGGACCTGGGCATGTACCTGCAAACGGTGATGCTGCTGCTGCGCGAGCATGGGCTGGACAGCTGCGCGCAAGAATGCTGGGCGATGTATCCGGAGACCATTGCGGGCTTTCTCTGCCTTCCCGCCGAACGCATGCTGTTTACGGGCATGGCGATCGGCTACGAGGATCCGGCAGCGGCGGTCAACCAGCTGCGTGCCACGCGCGCGCCGCTCACCGAGTATGCCGAGTTCATCGGCATCTGAACCGATAAACTGGTGAACTGGTGAACTGGTGAACGGCTGAATGCCATGACCATGCCGATTTCATCGTCGGCTTGCGCGAGAAGCCACAAGCCAGCAGCCCGCCCGAGTGCCCCGCAGCAGGGGCGTCCATCTTCCCGGACGCTGCCTGGGCCCGCTTGGCCGCCTGCGCTTCCTTACAGCAAACCCAGTTGCCGCGCGATGGCAACCGCCTGCGTGCGGTTGCTGGCCCGCAGCTTGGCGCTGATATTGCGCAGGTGGGTGCGCACGGTGGTTTCCGAGACAAAGAGCCGATCCGCCATCGCCACGTTGGAGAAACCTTCGGCGAGCAGCTGCAGCACCTTCTGCTCCTTGGGCGTGAGCGGTTCCAGCAGCCCATGGCGCGCCTGCATGGCGGCCGGGTCCACCGGCTCCGGCGCGCCGCCGCAGGCTTGCAGCAGGCGCTCCACATACCCCGCGGGCAACGCACTGCCCTGGCGCAGGCAGGCCTCGGCCACCAGCCGGCGCACGTCCGCGCTTTCGTCAGCGAAGATGCGGATGAAGCCTTCCGCCGCGCCGAAGCGCAGCGCTTCTCCCATCGCCTGCAACGCCTGGGCAGCTTCGCCGCAGCGCTGGCAAGCCAGCGCCAGCAGAATGCGCAGCTTKAGCGCCCTGCGCATCAGTTGCGCGCGCTCGGTGGCGGCGAGCTCCGTCTCGATGGCCTCTCGCGTGTGCACGGAGGGCTCGGTAAACAGCGCCAGCCGCAGGCGCCCCATGACCACGTCTTCCAGGTCGTTGGCGAAAGAGCTGACCGCGCTCAGGCCGGGACGCGCGCGCCACAGCGCCGGGTCGGCTGCGTGCTGCAGCGCTTGCTCGGCGGCATGCTGATTGCCTTGCAGCAGCGCCAGGCGGGCGCGCTCGAGCATGGCGCCCAGCACCAGCCGCGGCAGGCCGCGATGATGGCCAAGGTGCTCGAGGGCGGCCAGCCATTCGTGCGCGCCGTCCACGTCGCCGCGATCGCAGGCAATGCGGGCCAGCACGGTGTGGCCGGTGATGATCTGGTCGGGCAGGCCGAGGTCGCGCGCGAGCGGCACGTACACGGTAAGCAGGCGCTCCGCGCGCTCGCGCTCGTTGATCTCGTAGAGCGCATCGGCCAGCAGGATGCCGGCCATGGCGTTGCCGTTGGTGGGGCCGTAGCGGTTCGGCAGCATGGTGCTGGCGGCGATGCGAAACCGCGCCAGCGCCTGCTGCAGGCGGCCCTGGCGCAGGTCGATCAATCCTTCCACCGATTCCGAGAAGATCTTGTTGAAGTTGCTGTCGGAGCCGCGCACCACCTGCCGGGCCACGCCCAGCAGGCGCCGCGCCTCGCGGTAGTCGCCGGTGACGGCGGCCATGCGCGCCATCGAGGTGGCAAGGATGGAGTCCGGGAACGGATAGCCCATGGGCAGCGGCAGCGGATCGTCGCGGCTGCAGGCACGCGCCTCGTCGAAGCGGTCCATCATGTTCAGCAGCATATGGCGCAACGCGCGCACATGCGCCAGCAGGTCGCCCTCGGCGCCGGCCAGCGGGATGGTCTGCAGCAGCGCAATGGCGTCGGCCGGGCCGCGCGTAAACGACAGCGCCCACACATGGGCGATCTGCAGCTTGGGCCACGCGCCCAGCGCATCGGCCGGCACCGCGTCCAGCCAGCGCGTCAGCAGGCGCATGCGGCCCTGCGCCAGCAACTCGTCCACCTTGCCCGCCAGCAGCGGCAGCGCGTGGGCCACCGCGCCGGCCGCCAGCGCATGCTCGATGGCCGGCACCGGCCGGCCCTGCTGCTCGTACCAGCGCGAGGCGGCCATCTGCAAGGCGGGCACTTCGTCCGGCATGGCCTGCTGCAGCTGCGCGCGCAGGAAGCTGGAGAACAGGCTGTGATAGCGGTACCAGCGTGCATTGGGCTGATGGGTCTGGACGGGCGCCTGCGCGCCGCCGTGGCGCTCGCCATCCAGCGGCATCAGGAACAGGTTGGCCCGCTCCAGCCAGGCGAGGATCTCCTCGCTGTCGGCGGTGCCGCTCACGGCATCGCACAGCGGCCCGCTGAGCTGGTCGAGGATGGAGGTACGCAACAGGAAAGCGCGCACCGCGTCGGGCAGGTGCAGGTAGACGTCCTCCACCAGGTAATCGGCAATCGCGGCGTTCGAGCCGGAAAAACCGGCGATGAAGGCATCCGGCTGGCCGCGCCGCTCCAGCGCCACCGACGCCAGCCACAACGCGGTGGCCCAGCCTTCGGTGCGCCGGTGCAGCGTGGAAATGGCGGCGGGCTGTAGCGCCAGGCCGCGCGCGCGGCGCAGGAAGGAATCGGTCTCCTCGGCGGTGAAGCGCAGCTGGGCCGGCTCGATCTCCAGCAGCTCGCCACGCGCACGCAACCGCGCCAGCCCGGACTCCGGCACCCAGCGCGTGCCCACCACCAGGCGGGCGCCGGGTGGCAATTGCTCCACCACCTGCCAGACCAGGCCGGCCACGGCGGGGTTCTGCAAGGCCTCGAAGTCGTCCAGGAACAGCGTGAAGGGGCGGTCGTGGGCCGCCATGCGGTCGATCAGCGCGAGCGCGTGCTCGCCGGCCGACTGCGGCGCAGGCAGGGCCGCGGCGAGCGGCGCGCCGCCCTTGCGCAGCACCAGCTCGAAGGCAGCTTCAAGCGAGCCGAGAAAACGCGTGGCGTCATTGTCCGCGCGGTCCAGCGTGAGCCAGGCGGTGGCCACGCCTTCGGCGTCCAGCCGCGCCCGGCATTGCAGCATGGCGGTGGTCTTGCCGAACCCGGCCGGCGCGCGCACCAGCACCAGCTTGACGAAGCCGGCCGCGCACACCGCGTCGCAAATGGCGCGGCGCTCCACCTGGAACGGGGTCAGCATGGGCGGGCGCAGCTTCGCCACCAGCGTGGCGGCGCGGGCGGCGCCCCGTTGGCCCGCGCTGGTCTCCTCGATTGTTGCCATTCGCCGTGTCTTCCTGTTGGCGGTGGCATCCACGAGCGGTGGATGCCACGCGATCGGCACCGGCTTATGGTTGCCGGCTGCTGGCGCCACATGCGCCAGGGATCGAACGGCTGATTATGGCGTAAACGCCCGCCCGGCATGCGGCGCGGCCGCGATGCCGGGCCGGCGGCCTCAATGCCGGCCACGATGCCGGCCGCAATACCGGCTACACAAGCAGGCTATACCAGCTTGTTCTCCCGCCCCGCCCAGTAGCGCTCGCGCAGCAGCCGCTTGAGCAGCTTGCCGGTGGGCAGGCGCGGCAGTTCGGCGGCAAAGTCCACCGAGCGCGGGCACTTGATGGCGGACAGATGGGTGCGGCAGAAGGCCAGCAGCTCGTCGGCCAGGGCCGGGCTGGCGCGCGCCATGTCGAGTGGCTGTACCACCGCCTTGACCTCCTCGCCAAAGTCCTCGTTTGGCACGCCGATCACTGCCACGTCCATGACCTCGGGATGGGTCATCAGCAGGTTCTCGGCCTCCTGCGGATAGATATTGACCCCGCCCGAGATGATCATGTTGGCCTTGCGGTCGGTCAGGTAGAGAAAGCCCTCCTCGTCCACGTAGCCGACGTCGCCCAGCGTGGTCCAGCCGGCGTGCACCGGGTGGCGCGACTGCGCGGTCTTGCCGGGGTCGTTGTGGTAGACGAAGCTGCGGCCCTCGGCAAAGTAGATGGTGCCGGGCTCGCCCGGCGGCAGCAGCGCGCCGCTGTCGTCGCAGATGCGCAGCTGGCCAACGGAGGCGCGGCCCACCGTGCCTTTATGGGTGAGCCAGTCGGCCGAGCCCACGGCGGTGGAGCCGTTGCCCTCCGTGCCGGCGTAGTACTCCCAGATGATCGGCCCCCACCAGTCGATCATCTGCTCCTTGACGGCCACCGGGCAAGGCGCGGCGGCATGCACGGCAAAGCGCAGCGAGGACACGTCGTGGCGCAGGCGCACATCCTCGGGCAGCTTGAGCATGCGCGAAAACATGGTCGGCACGACCTGGGTGTGCGTGATGCGGTGCTGTGCCAGCAAGCGCAGGAATGCTTCCGCGTCGAAATGCTCCATCACCACCGAGGTGCCGCCGAGCTGCTGCACCGCCATGTTGTAGCGCAGCGGCGCGGCGTGATAGAGCGGTGCCGGCGAGAGGTAGCGCGTGTCCGTGCCGAACTGGTAGAGGGACTGGCACATCAGCACCATGGTGCCGGGCACGTCGATCTGCGGGTTGGCGGGCGGCGTGAAGACACCCTTGGGGCGGCCGGTGGTGCCGGAGGAGTACAGCATGTCGGTGCCTGCACATTCGTCCTCGATGCGCCACCCGGGGTACTGCGCCAGCGCCGTCTCGTAGGCGGCAAAGCCCGGCGCCGCGCCATCCATCATCAGGCGCGCGACCAGGCCTGGCACCTTGGCCGCCACCCCCTGCGCGACGGCGGCCTGCGCGTGCGAGGTGACCAGCATCCTGGCGCCGCTGTCGGCCACGATATGCGCCGCGTCGTCCACGTTCAGGCGCGTGCTGATGCACACGTAGATCAACCCCGAGCGCTGCGCGCCCCAGCACAGCTCGAACAGGCGCGGGTGGTTCTCCAGCAGGAAGGCCACGCGGTCGCCCGGCTGCAGCCCATGGTCGCGGAACAGCCGCGCCGCCTGGTTGGAGCGCTCGTCAAGCTCGCGGTAAGTAACGACGGTGCCGCCGGCCATGATGATGGCCGGCTTGTCCGGGGTGCGCTGCGCATGAACATGCGGGTGCATGACTGACCCTCCTGGAAGTGGGTGTGGCCGAACTGAGTGACTGGGTGACTGGGTGACTGGGTGACTGGGTGACTGGATGCGTTGGAGGCTTCGGTATCGCGGAACCGGCGGGATGGCATTGCGTGCGGCACATTGTCGGGACAGGCACCCCGCGCGGGCATCGTCCGAAGCGACGAACGCGCCTTGGTGCAATGCCGCAAACRCCAGTGCGGCCACCCGTGCGGCGCGCCACGCGCCAAGTCGATTCGTCGCATCCGACGATGCGAACCGGCGGCCCCTTCACATAATGGCAAGTGCCCCAGCAACCGCGCCAAGGAACCACCGTGGATTTCCAACTCAGCGAAGAACAATCGATGTTGCGCGACACGCTCGCGCGCTACCTGGCTGACCACTACAGCTTCGAAGCCCGCCAGGCGGCAATCCGCTCGCCGGCTGGCTGGCGGGCGTCCTGCTGGCAAGCCTTGGCACAGGAGCTAGGGCTGCTGGGCGCCGCGTTCCCGGAACGCTTTGGCGGGCTCGGCGGCAATGCCGTCGACCACACGATCGTGATGGAGCAGTTTGGCCGCCACCTGGTGGTCGAGCCCTACCTGTCTACCGTCGTGCTCGGCGGCGGCGCCTTGCTGCATGGCAGCGAGACGCTTGCCGCCAACTGGCTGCCTGCCATCATCGGCGGCGAGGCCACCGTGGCCTGGGCGCACGCCGAGCCGCGCAGCCGTTACTGCCTGCACGATGTAGAGACCAGCGCCGCCCGCGCGCCAGGCGGCTGGCGCCTTGGCGGCCACAAGGCGGTGGTGGTGGCCGCGCCGTGGGCCACGCACCTGGTGGTGAGCGCGCGCACCAGCGGCGCCCGGCGCGACCGGGACGGCATCAGCCTGTTCTGGATCGCGCGCAACGCACCCGGCGTGACGCTGCAGGAATACCCCACCGTGGATGGCGCCCGGGCGGCCGACATCCGCCTGGACAACGTCTTCGTGCCGGATGGCGGCTTGCTCGGCGCCGAGGGCGAAGCGCTGGCGCTGATCGAGCGCCTGAGCGACGAGGCCGCGGTAGCGCTGTGCGCCGAAGCTGGCGGCGCCATGAGCCGCATGCTCGGCGACACGGTCGATTACGCGCGCCAGCGCAAGCAGTTTGGCGTACCGATTGCCACCTTCCAGGTGCTGCAGCACCGCATGGCCGACATGTATGTGCAACTGGAGCAAACCGTGGCGCTGACGCAAGTCGCCGCCATGCAGGCTGGCGCGCAGCCCGCGCAGCGTGCGCTGGCGGCCAGCGCCGCCAAGGCGCAGGCCGGGCAGGCCGGCCGGTTCGTTGGCCAGGCCGCGGTGCAGATCCATGGCGGCATGGGCGTGACGGAGGAACTGGCGGTTGGCCATTACTTCAAGCGCGTCACCGCGATCGACCTGCAGTTTGGCTCCGCCGAACACCACCTGCGCCGTTACGCCGACCTGCTGTATCCGGTCGCCGCGTGAGCCTGCGCATGCCTGCCCCGCACTGACGAACATCCCGAGGCCCATCGATGAATCTCGATTTCTCCCCGCAAGAGCTGCAGTTCCGCGACGAGGTCCGTGCCTGGATCAAGGAAGCCTTCGACCCCGGCCTCAAGGCCCTGATGGCGCGCACCAAGAATGGCTACCTCGACAAGGAAGGCCAGGTGCGCTGGCAAAAGAAGCTGTTCGAGCGCGGCTGGGCCGCGCCCAACTGGCCCGAGGAATATGGCGGCCCTGGCTGGTCCCCGGCGCAACGCTACCTGTTCCAGGCCGAGACGGCCGCCGCCGGCTGCCCGACCGTGTCGCCGATGGGCCTGAAGATGGTGGCGCCGGTGATCATGAAATACGGCAGCCCGGAGCAAAAGGCGCGCTTCCTGCCGCCCATCCTGCGCTCGGACATCTGGTGGTGCCAGGGCTACTCGGAACCCAACTCCGGCTCCGACCTGGCCTCGCTGCAGATGCGCGCCGAGCGCGGGGACGATGCGCACGGCGAGCACTACATCCTCAACGGCTCCAAGATCTGGACCACGCACGCGCAGTGGGCCGACTGGATGTTCTGCCTGGTGCGCACCAGCCGCGACGCGCGCAGGCAGGACGGCATCTCCTTCGTGCTGGTGGACATGCGCACACCCGGCATCACGGTGGCGCCGCTGCCCACGCTGGATGGCCCGGTCGAAGGCCAGCAGGAAGTCAACCAGGTCTTCTTTGAAGATGTGCGCGTGCCGGTGGAAAACCGCATCGGCGAGGAAGGCCTGGGCTGGACCTACGCCAAGTACCTGCTTGAGTTCGAGCGCGGCGGCAGCTACGGCCCGATGCTGCGCCAGCAACTGGCCAAGGTGGCGCGCATCGCGGAAATGGAGCCCGGCGAGAATGGTGGGCGCTTGCTCGACGATCCGGGTTTTCGCCGCAAGCTGGCCGAGCTGCACGTGCGCGCGGCCGCGCTGGAGGCAAGCGAGCTGCGGCTGTTCTCCAACGTGACGTCGGGCACCTCGATCGGCGCCGCCTCCAGCATGCTCAAGCTGGTGGGCACCGAGACCATCCAGGCCATCAGCGAGCTGGCGGTGGAAGCGGCCGGCCCGTACGCGCTGCCCTTTGTGCAGGACGGCTGGGGCGAACTGCAAGGCCGCGCCACGGGGCCACAGGTGGGCCCCGACTACGCCGCGCCGCTGGCGCCGCGCTATTTCAACTACCGCAAGGCATCGATCTACGCCGGCTCCAACGAGATCCAGCGCAACATCATCGCCAAGCTGGTGCTAGGGCTGTAAGCCAGGTCAGTGCAGCTGCCCGCCAGCCGGGCTGCGCTCCTGGCCGGCGTCCAGCTCGTCGCCGGCTTCCAGCGCCTCGGTCACCGTGGCCCGGATCGATTCCGCCTTGAGCAGCAGGCGCAGGGCGATGTCGGCGCCACGGCTGGCCGCCACGCGCGCAATGAAGGCCCGGCGCGCCGGTTCGCCCAGCGTGGCGACGTGTGCCGCTTCGCACAGCACATGCCATGCGGCTGGCTGGCCGTCGAACTGTTGCCGGCGGCGCAGCAGGGTGGCGTCGATGGCGGCGGCGACGTCCGCGTCCCTCACGGTGTGATTGCGCATGGTGCTCTCCTGAACGGGAAACCGGGGTTAGGGCCAGGCGTGGGCCGTGCCATGATCGTTGCAGCCGTGGCTGCTGCCGGTCTGGAACCTGGCGCCGCGCTGGCGCGCGGCATGGATGGCTTCGCTCCTGTTGCTGACCTGCAGGCGCTGGTACAGCAGCGCGACATGGCTCTTCACGGTCGCCACCGAGATATTGAGCACGCGGCTCACGGTCTTGAGCGGATAGCCGTGCGACAGCAGGACCAGCACCTCGTACTGGCGCGGCGTGAGCTTCAACATGCGCGCCTCGTCGCGCAGCAGGTCGATGCGGGCGCCTTCCGTCGCCAGCGCCTGCAACAGCGCCGTGGGGCATGGGGCCGGCTGGTGCCAGCGCGCGTCATCGGCCAGCACCAGCCGGATCGCCGCCTCGATCGCCGCCGGCGATGACGCCTTCGGCAGCCACGCGCAGATGCCCCACGCCAGGTCCGGCGGCAACACGGACGGTAACGTGCCATCGACCAGCAGCAGCAGGTACTGCGCCGATAGGACGGTGCGTGCGGTCTCCAGCAATGCGCGCGCGCGATCCTGCGCCGGCGGCAAGCCGAGGATCACCAGCTCGATGTCGTGCATCTGCCCCTGCAGCATGGCGAGATCGGCCGGATCCACGCAGATCACATGGCCCAAGGCCTCGACGCCGCCAAGCATGCGCAGCAGGCCGAGCCGCAAGAGCGGGTTGTCTTCAAGCAGGAGTGCATTCATGACGGCGTGCCTCCGTGCGAGCTGCTGCGTTCCGGTTCCATCTGCTCCCCTTCTCCCCGTTTGGCAACGACGTGCCCATCCGGCTTGGCTGGTATTCGCGGCAGCGTTGTCACAGGCAATACTGCAAGCCGTGTGCCAGCGGCAAGGCGTTGAGCGCAGCGGGTGCGAAGGGGATTGCGGCAGGGGTGGCACCGGCCGGGAAGGCAGGCGCCATAACGGCTGGCGGGAGGGCATGCCAGGCTGAAGGACCTGGTGGCGCCCCTTGCCAGCCGCGAATGCGCGAGCGGCGGGCCGGCTGCGTGTTACGCGTTACGTAACGCGTTCCGTGGGGCAGGTGGAGGCGCTAAGGAATGTGCCCCGATGATCACTGAAGCGCTGCGCTCTTGCATACCTGTGCGCCAGCCTTAGTTGACCCGCCGGTTGTACCCTTCCCAATACGGCTCGCGCAGCTTCCTGCGCAGCAGCTTGCCGGAGGGGTTGCGCGGCAGCGCATCGACAAACTCGATGCTCTTGGGGATCTTGTAGCCGGCCAGCCGCTCGCGCGCCCACGCCACGATGCTGTCGCGATCCGGCGCCTGCCCGGGATGGGGCACGACGATGGCCTTGACCGCCTCGCCCCATTTTTCGTCGGGCACGCCGATCACGGCCACATCCGCCACCTGCGGGTGGCCATAGATCGCGCTCTCGACCTCGGCGGGATACACGTTCTCGCCGCCGCTGATGATCATGTCCTTGACCCGGTCGTGAATGTAGACATAGCCSTCGGCRTCSAGAWAGCCGGCGTCGCCGGTGCGCAGCCAGCCGTCGGCGTCGATGGTGCGCGCGGTTTCGTCGGGCTGCTTCCAGTAGCCGGCCATGTTCTGCGGCGAGCGGATCATCAGTTCGCCGACTTCGCCTGGCGGCAGGCGCCGGCCTTCCCAGTCCACCACCACCACTTCCACGCCGGGCAGCGGCTTGCCGGCGGCCCGCATGCGCGGCACGTCGTCGGTGGTGTGGTCTTCCGGCGCCAGTGCCACCACCGTGCCGGTGGTCTCKGTCATGCCGTACTGCTGCGCAAACCCGCAGCCGAAGACTTCAATGCCTTCGCGCAGCAAGGCTGCCGGGATCGGCGCCGCGCCATAGAGCAAGGTCTTCAGGCGGGAGTAGTCGATGCGGCGCGCGCGCGGATCGCGCAGCACGAACTGCATCGCGGCGGGCACCAGGAACAGCTTGCTGATGCGCTCGCGCTCAAAGAAGTCCAGCACCGCGCCGGGATCGAAATCGCGCGCCACCACGCCCTTGGCCCCCGCGAGCAAACTTCGCAGGCCCCAGCCCGAGCCACCGATATGCGCCACCGGCATGGCCACCAGCGAGACATCGTCGTCCGTCCAGCGCGACCACGAGATATCTTCTCGCTCGCTGGCCTCGGTGCCGGCGGTCAGGTTGCGGTGGGTCAGCATGGCACCCTTGGGGCGGCCTGTGGTGCCCGACGTATAAAGCTGCAGCACCACGTCGTGCGCGGCGGGCTGGTGCGCCGGTGGCGTGGGCGCATGCGCGTCGCGCCACGTCACATAGGCGGGCCAGTCCGGCTGGCCGCCCTCCATGGCGACCACCTCGCGCACCAGCGGCAGCGTGGGCAGCAGCTTGCGCACCAGCTCTGCCGATTCCGGCCCAACGAACAGCAGCGCGGCATCGGAGTGGCCAACGATATAGCCCACTTCCGGCGGCGCCAGGCGCCAGCTCGCGGGCGCCATCACGGCGCCCACCTTGGCTGCCCCCAGCAGCAGCTCGAAGTAGTGATCGCTGTTCTTGCCGATATAGCCGATGCGCTCGCCGGGCCCGACCCCCGCTGCGGCCAGCGCCTGGGCCACACGATCGCTCTGGCGGTCCAGCGCCAGATACGTGGTCAGCCTGCCTTCGAAGGCATAGGCCACCGCATCGGGCCGCCGCTGCGCGAAGTGGCGCAGCGCATGCGGCAGTGTGGTCAGGTAACTGAAGTCCATCAGCGTCTCCTCCTCTCGGTCCTGCTGCATGCGCGCGTCCTTTTTATTGTTGTGAACTGCCGGATCAGCGCGGGGCCATGCGGATGGCGCCATCGAGCCGCACCGCTTCACCGTTGAAATAGCTGTTGCGGCACATCTCCAGCGCGAGCGAGGCAAACTCTTCCGGCGCGCCGAGCCGCTTGGGGAACGGCACCGAGGCGGCCAGCGCAGCCTTGACATGTTCCTGCGCGCCTTGCAAGAGCGGCGTGTTKAAGATGCCGGGCATGATGGTGTTGACGCGAATGCCTTCGCCGGACAAGTCGCGCGCAATCGGCAGGGTCATGCCGACCACGCCGGCCTTGGAGGCGGAGTACGCCGCCTGGCCCATCTGCCCGTCCTGCGCCGCCACCGAGGCGGTATTGATGATGACGCCGCGATCGCCGTCACGCGCATCCAGCGTGAGCATGCCGGCGGCCGAGCGCGCCAGGCAGCGGAAGGAGCCGATCAGGTTGATCTGGATGATGCGCTCGAACGCATCCGAGGCGAAGAAACGGATCTGGTCCGGCGCTTCCTTGGCGCGCGATGCGGTCTTGATGGCGTTGCCGGTGCCGGCGCAATTCACCAGGATGCGTTCCTGGCCGAGCGCGGCGCGCGCCTTGGCGAAGCCGGCTTCGACCTCGGCTTCCGACGTCACGTTGACCTGGCAGAACACGCCCCCAAGCTCACGCGCCACGGCCTCGCCCTTTTCCGCGTTCATGTCGAACAGCGCGACGCGCACGCCGTGCGCCGCCAGCGCCCGCGCGGTGGCTTCGCCCAGGCCCGACGCGCCGCCCGTGATCACTGCCGTTACCGATGCATTGAGTTCCATCTTGTCTCCACGTTTTCCTGATGTGTGTTGGTGGTATGGAGATTCAGGGATGACAGCGCGCAACGCATCGTCCGAAGCGACGAATGCATGAAAGCACATCAAGCACGTGAAGCACGTGAAGCGCATGAAAGCGTGAGCACGCCAGCGCGCGGCGCGAATGCTGCTGCCCCCCGGGCAGCAGCATTGGCCACTTGAAGAATCCGCGGCCCGTCTAGCGCCGCGTTGCCAGGTGATACAGCGCCAGCAGGATCACAGCGCCCAGCACGGCGCCGATAAAGCCAGCGGACTGGCCCTGGCGGTACCAGCCCAGCGCCTGCCCAAGGAAGGTCGCGGCCAGCGAGCCGACGATGCCGAGGCCGGCGGTCAGGAAAAAGCCGCTTGGCCCGCGCCCGGGCGTGAGCATGCGCGCCACCAGGCCGGCGAGAAAACCGATGAGAATGATCCAGATCAGGTGCATGTCATGCCCTCCCGGCGGCGCTTCCMGCGGCTCACTTGCATGCCTTGCCGTGGTCCGCGTGGAACCCTTGCGCGGTGGCGTCGGCCTCACTCATGTAAGCGCCGTTCTTGGTCTTGCCATAGTACTTCGTGCCAGGGCAGTGATAGACCTTGGAAGACTTGTTGGCCCATACCTGCCCAGGGCCGCCACCCGGGGCCGCGGCGGCGGCGGGCGCGGCCGGCTTGGCCATCGGCATGGAGGCTGAGGGCGCGGGCGCGGCAGGCTTGGCCATCGGCGCGGCAGCGGCGGGTGCGGCTGGCGTGGCTGGCGTGGCTTGAGCGCGCGCCAGGTGCGGGACCGAGGCGATGAGCGCCGCGGCCAGCAGCATGGGCAAGCCGGCGCGCCGGCCGAACGAGGCAGGCGAGGCGGTAACTGCGGTAACAGCGTTCACGGCTTTCATAGCATTCATGACAGGCTCCTGCGGTAACAATGCCATTGGGACAACGAAACGACAGGGCTGCATACAGCCGCAACYCGACCGACACGCAATACCTCACTCAACGGCCCGCACCGTCACTGCGTTGACCGCAACCGGGCGGCACAGGCTCGCTGCCATGGTACGCCCGCTGCACGCCACCCGCTGCTGCGGCCATGCGACACGCCTTGCCGGGTGCCCGGCGCGGGCGGCAACACCGATTGCGGCGCCGCACGAATCCACGGCATGTGCGGTATCCGCAATGCGCTACAGTGTCAGGCATCCCCCGGGGTTGCCCGGCACTCTCTACCCGCATGAGATGACGCTCGTGATCAGGTCCCGATTCACATTACCGGCCGCATGCCGGCCCGGCGCGCGGCTGCCGATGCTGATGATCTGGCTGGCGCTGGCCGCGCTGGCAGCGCAGCCGGCACTGGCGGCGCCGGCCGGACTGGGCTCGCTGGCGGCGGTCGTCAAGGCTGAGTCCGCGCCGGCCTCGCAGCCCGCGGCCAGCGAGCCGCTCGCGCAGTCGCTCGACCAGGTCATCACCACGCTGCAGAGCGACAAGGACCGCAAGGCCCTGGTCGACCAGTTGCAGACGCTGCGCAAGGGCATAGGCGGCGCCAGTGCGGCGTCGGCGCCACAGCCCGGCCTGCTCGGGGCGCTGGCCGAGGCGGTCGACCATCTCGATGCGTCGCTCGGCAAGGACAAGGGGCCGTGGCACTACTGGCGCTGGCGCATCGATTTCGCGGGCGAGGAGTGGCTGGCCGCACTGACCATCAACGGGACGCGCTCGCCCTGGCAATCGGCACGGGAGTTCTCCACCGTGCTCGCGGCCTGGTTCTTCGCCGGATGGCTGTTGCGGGAGGCGGTGAGACGCGTGCGCAATCGGCGCCTGCAGCCAGCGGTGCGCTATGAGCTGCCCGCAGTGCCGTCCTGGATGGACGTCGGGCTTTACATGCTGCGCAGGGTGGCGCCGTGGGTGGTGGCCTTCGCCCTGGCGATGCTGCTCTCGAGCGGAATGTTCGGACGCTCGCCCGCCAGCATGGCCGGCATGGTGATTGCCTACTCGGTGGTGGCCGGCGCCGTGATGGGTGCGGTGTGCCAGGTCATCTTCGCGCTGTTTACCTCGGCGCACCGTGCGCACGCGGTGCGCGACCTGCTGCTGCACTCCCGCAGGCTGCTGTTCGCCACCGGCGCGCTGGCGGCGCTGGGCGACGTCACCACCGACGCGCGCGTGATCGCCGCGCTCGGCACCAACCTGTCGGCGCTGACCTCCACTGCGGCCAACATCACCGCGGCGCTGCTGATCGGCGCCTTCACACTGCGCTTTCGCCGGCAGATCGGCCAGATCATCAGCAACCGGCCGTTGGTTTTCCGTCAGGAGCATCCCGCAATCATGGACCTGTTGCGCCTGGTAGGCGCGAGCTGGCACCTGCCGGTGCTGGCGGTGGTGGTGGCCTCGGTGGCCGGCACGCTGCTAGCCACCGGCTACGCCGACATCTTCCTGCGGCGCACGGTGGGCTCGGTGGCGCTGTTCGTCGCCGCGCTGCTGCTGACGCTGATCACCGGCCGCTCGCCCAAGGCCACGCACCGCGCGCCGCGCTTTCGCGACCGCCAGCGCTCGGCCTACCTGGCACGCTTCGGGCGTTTCGCGGTCGCGCTGGTGCGGGTGGTGATCTGGTTCGCCTACTTCGAGCTGGCCAGCCGGATCTGGGGCGTGTCGCTGCTCTCGGTGATTGAATCCACCACGCTCGGCAAGCGCATCGGCGAGGCCGTGTTCAGCGTGACCTCCACCGTGCTGCTGTCGTGGCTGATGTGGCTGCTGATCGATACGGCCATCACCCAGACGCTGACGCCCGCGCACGGCCGCGGGCAGCCGCCCAGCCTGCGCGCCAGGACCATCCTGCCGCTGGTGCGCAATGCGTTGTTCGTCGCGCTGCTGGTCATCACGCTGATCGTGGTGCTGGCCAACCTCGGCGTCAACGTGACGCCGCTGCTCGCCGGCGCCGGCGTGGTCGGCCTGGCCATTGGCTTTGGCGCGCAAAGCCTGGTGCAGGACCTGATCACCGGCCTGTTCATCGTGGTGGAGGATTCGATCGCCATCGGCGACTCGGTGGAACTGCCCGACCATATCGGCACGGTGGAGGCCATGACCATCCGCACCGTCAAGCTGCGCGACKGCAAGGGCGCGCTTCATATCCTGCCCTACAGCCAGATCAAGGCCATCAAGAACATGTCGCGCGGCTATGCCGTTGCCGTGTTCAACATCGGCGTGGCGTACGGCAGCGACCTCGACCAGGCCATCGAGCTGATCCGCGAGACCGGCGCCGAGGTGGCGCGCGATTTCCGCTACGCGCGCAACCTGCTTTCCGGACTCGACATCCTGGGCCTCGATCGCTTCGACCCCAACGGCTCGGTGGTGCTGGCCCAGTTCAGGACCCGCCCGCTGACCCAGGCGGAAATCACGCGCGCGTTCAACGTGCGGCTCAAGCGCAAGTTCGACCAGCATGGCATCAGCATGGCCACGCAGCGGGTGACGGTGCAGGTCGAGGGCGGGCCGGGGCTCCCCCCGGCGCAGGGCGCGCAGGCCAGCGAGCTGGCGGCCGGCGCCGGGGGCGCTGCGGCGCTTTCAAAGGGCGCGCCCGGGCCAGGCTGAGCCGGCTGAGTCACTATGGGGCCCGCAACGCGCACGCAGAAACGGGTACGCTTTGCGCGGCCATGGCCCGTTTCGCGGGCATTTCGGCGCTGAAATAATTTTTAATAATTGCCCAGGCAACATTCCCCGTTTGCGAAGTTATGCCCGCATCCGCATAATGCCGCCACACGGCAACACGCAGCGCTGACATACCCGGCATACCGGGCGCCCGACCCCGTCCGATGGCACCTGCCACTTCGGAGCCGGCCACAGCGAGCCAGCCGTACCGCTACCAGCGGGCCAATAAAAAGAGAAAAGCAGGATCAGGCGAGAGCCACCGGGGAAAACACTATGGGCGAACATCCGTCGGCGGATGAAGACTTCCATCGTCTGATCGATTCGATCTACGAGTCGGCGCTTGACGTCACTGCCATGCCAGCCGCGCTGGATCTCTTCTCCCGCTATACCGACATCGAAAGCCCGCATTACCTGGTCTGGGACAAACTGTCCGGGCAAGCGCGCCTCGGCGTCACCCCGCATGGCTGCTTCCCGGCGCAGGGCACCTACGTGCCGGAAGGCCTGCATGCGCTGGCAAGCCTGCCCAGGCGCGCGCTCGCGGGCGATCACCCTGGCAACCTGCGGGACGGCGCGCCTTGGCGCGCGCCGGCGCATGGCGCCGACCTGGAGCATGGCGTGCGCCTGCTCGATACCGCCGAGGTCTGCGTGCTGATGGGCGGCACGGACCGGGGCAGCCGCCCGGACTCCGGTTTCGACGGGGCGGAGGGCTTGAGCCACCGCAGCAAGCGGCTCGCGCGCGTGCTGCCGCACTGGGCCCGCGCCGCGCGCATGCAACAGCGCAACTTCGAGTTGAGCGGCCTGGCGGCCCTTGGCCTKGCCGGGCTGKACACGCTCGACTTCGGCGTGATGGTGCTGCAAGCCGATATGCGCGTGCGCTACGCCAATATCTGGGCCGAGGCGCTGGTGCAGGCCGACAGCCAGCTCGCGCTGGAAAACGGCGTGCTCAAGGCCCACGACCAGACCCTGCACGCCACCCTGCACAAGCTGCTCGACCGCGCCATGCAATCCCGTGGCGGCGAGGCGGCGGCCGGCTCGTGGATGCACATTACGTCGGGCGGCCAGCCGGTACCCATCATCGTGCTGCCGCTGGTGGCCCGCCAGCCGGTGGAAGGCCCGTGGCAACTGCCGTTCGCGATGGTGCTGATGGGCAATTCGGAATCGCGCTCGGTGCTCGACAGTTCGGTGCTGACGTCGCTGTTCGGCCTGTCGCGCAAGGAAAGCCTGATTGCCATCCGCCTTGCCGCCGGCGAAACCCTGACCGAGATCGCCGACCACGAATTCGTCTCGCCCCACACGGTGCGCGTGCATATTCGCGACATCCTGCGCAAGACCGGCACCCATCGCCAAAGCGAGCTGGTGCGCCTGCTGCACCTGCTGCCGGGCGTGGCGCTGGAGCGCGCGCGCCCGCCTGATCCGCTGGCCTAGGCAACCACGGCGCTGGCCACCTCCAGCAAGCRCTGCACCTGCCGGTCATCGCTATCCGTGGACGTGGCCAGCGCGATGCCGATGCGCGCCGCCGGCCGCGGGCTGGCCAGCCGCAGGAAACGCACGCGCCGGTTGATATAGCGCGCCGCCACGCTGGGCACCAGCGCCACCCCAAGGCCGCTTTCCACCAGGCTGACGATGGTCTGCACCTGCACCGCCTCTTGCGTCACACGCGGCACGAACCCGGCTTGCTGGCACAGCAGCATGGCGATGGCCTGCAGGTTGGGCACCTCGGCGCTGGGATGCATGATGAAGGGTTCCCCGGCGAGCGCCTTGAGCGCAATCGCGTCGCGCTCGGCAAAGCGGCTATCGGCTGGCACCGCCGCCACGAACTCGTCGTTCTCCAGCGGCATCAGCGTGTAGCCGCCGCTGTGCAAGATGGGAAAGCGCACGAGCCCGGCATCGAGCTGATGGCGTTCCAGCCGGTCCAGGATCGACGCCGAGGTGGATTCATGCAGGATCAGCTCGATCCCCGGGTGCGCGGCCCGAAACGCCGTGATCAGCTTGGGCAGCAAGGCGTAGGTTGCCGAGCCCACGAAGCCCACGCGCAGTGCGCCGCGCTCGCCATGCGCCGCCGCCAGTGCCGCCGCACGAGCCTGGCCGGCATGGAACAGCGCGCGCCGCGCGTCATGCAGCGCGGCTTCGCCGGCCTGGGTCAGCCGCACCCCGCGCGAGGTACGCACGAACAGCGGCGTGCCGAGCGCATCTTCGAGCTTGCGGATCGAGATGGAGAGCGGCGGCTGCGCCATGTGCAGGCGCTCGGCCGCGCGGTGGAAGTTGCCGGTTTCGGCCAGGGCGACAAACTGCTGAAGTTGACGAAGGTCCACGCTGATGTCCGCATTGATATCTGGGAGATATCGAATCCTAAAAATCTAATATTAGACGCAAGCGACCCGCCTGATCTACCCTGTGGCATCTGGCGCGCGCCCGGGCACCCGGCCCGGCGCAAGCCAGGCACAAGAACAGACAGGAGACACCCAGGCATGTTGCCCCTCTCAGGCATCCGCGTCATCGACCTGTCCACGGTCGTGATGGGCCCTTACGCCAGCCAGTGGCTGGCCGACCTCGGCGCCGAAGTCATCAAGGTGGAGCCCCCCGAGGGCGACTCCACGCGGCGCACCGGCCCGGCCGCCGAAGATGGCATGTCGGCCATCTTCCTGGGCGTGAACCGCAGCAAGAAAAGCGTGGTGCTCAACCTCAAGCTGCCCGCGGCGCAGGCCGCGCTGGAGCGCCTGCTGGCCAGCGCCGATGTGTTCATGCACAGCATGCGCCCGCAGAAGCTGGCCGGCCTTGGGCTGGACCCCGCCGACGTAATGGCGCGCCACCCGCGCCTGGTCTACGTGAGCTTGCTGGGCTTTGCCGAGGATGGCCCCTATGGCGGCCGCCCGGCCTACGACGACATCATCCAGGGCCTGTCGGGCAATGCCGCGTTGATGGCCGCGCAGACCGGCACCATGCGCTACTTCCCCACCATCGCGGCCGACAAGACCAGCGGGCTGGTGGCGGCGATGTCGATCTCGGCCGCCATTGCCGGGCGCGAGCGCCAGGGCGGCAAGGGTGCGCTGGTGGAAGTGCCGATGTTCGAATCGATGGTGGCCTTCAACCTGGTCGAGCATCTCTATGGCCAGCACTTCGAGCCGCCGCGCGGGCCCACCGGCTATCCGCGCGTGCTGGCGCCGCTGCGCCGGCCCTACCAGAGCGCCGACGGCCACGTCTGCATGATGCCGTACACCGATGCCCACTGGCGCGACTTCTTCACCGCCGCGGGCCGGCCCGACTTGGCCGCCGACCCGCGCTTTGGCGGCATCGCCGCGCGCACGCAGCATATCGAAACCCTGTACGAGCTGACCGGCGAGATCGTGCGCACGCGCACCACCGGCGCCTGGCTGGCGCTATGCGAAACGCTGCAGATCCCGGTGGCGCGGGTCAACCAGCTCGCGGAACTGGTGGATGACCCGCACCTGCGCGCCACCGGCTTCTTCGACACGCTGGACGACCCGGTCATGGGCACGCTGCGCTTCGCCGGCGCGCCGGTGCGCTTTGACGGCCAGCGCGCGCCGAGCGCGCTGCCGCCACGCCTGGGTCAGCACACCCGCAGCCTGCTTGGCGAGGCAGGCCTGAGCGGCGAGCAGATCGATGAGCTGGGCCGCACCGGCGCGGCCTATTGTGCGTCGCCGGCCACTAATGCCTAACCCTGCCGCATTCCCGCTCCTAACATAAAGGAAGCCGGCCGCCGATGGCGGCCCTCACCAGGAGACGCCGTGCCCCATACCCAACTACCCCGCCTCGGCCAGGGCTTTTATTGGCAAGACATCAAGGAGGGCCAGGCCTTCCAGACCTTCCGCCGCACCGTGACCGAGACCGACCTGATCAACTTCATTTCGGTCACCGGCATGCTGGAGGCGATCTTTATCGAGACGGGCTATGAAGGCGGCGCCATCCATGGCCGGCCCGTGCCCGCCGCGCTGACCTACGCCATGATCGAAGGCTTCATCCTGCAGACCATGATCCAGGGCACGGGGCTGGCCATGCTGGAGCTGACGCAGAAGATCCACGCCCCGGTGATGGTGGGCGACACCATCTGGGCCACGGTCACGGTGACCGGCATCCGCCCCACTTCGCGCAACGGCCGCGCCGTGGTGGACTCGGACATCGAAGTCTTCAACCAGCKCCATGAGCGTGTCATGACTTATTCCGCCCGGCGCTTGCTGGCCGGCCGCTAGCCACACGGAGACGCCCGTCTTGACTTCACTGCCCAGCACGTTCCAGCTGACTGCCTTGCCGCCGGCCGCTGCCGCCTTCCGGCGCGAGGTGAAGGCATTCCTGGCCGAACACCTGCCAGCCCTTGCGCCCGAGGTCCGCGCCCGTTCATGGATGGGCTTCGACGCCGGTTTCAGCCGCGCGCTGGCGCGGCGCGGCTGGGTGGGCATCACCTTGCCCGCGCAATATGGCGGCGCCGGGCTCGATCCGTTCTCGCGCTTCGTGCTGGTGGAGGAGCTGCTGGCGTGCGGCGCGCCGGTCTCGGCCCACTGGATCGCCGACCGCCAGAGCGGGCCGCTGATCCTGCGCTACGGCAGCGACGCGCAGAAGGCTTTCTACCTCCCGCGCATCTGCAAGGGCGAGGCCTTCTTCTGCATCGGCATGAGCGAGCCCAACGCTGGCTCCGACCTGGCCAGCGTCGCGACCCGCGCGGTGCCGCAGCCGGATGGCGGCTGGCGCTTGAACGGCCGGAAGATCTGGACGACCAATGCCGATCGCTGCCACTACATGCTGGCGCTGGTGCGCACCTCCGGCACGGGCGAAGACCGTCAGCGCGGCTTGTCGCAGGTCATCATCGATCTCTCGGCGCCGGGCGTGACCGTGCGCCCGATCCGCGACCTGGCCGGCGACGCGCATTTCTCCGAAGTCAGCTTCGAGGACGTGATGCTGCCTGAAGCGGCGCTGGTGGGCCGCGAAGGCAGCGGTTGGGAGCAGGTCAACGCGGAGCTGGCCTTCGAGCGCAGCGGGCCGGAGCGGCTGTATTCCAGCGTGGTGCTGCTCGAAACCTGGATTGCGGCGATGCGGCGCGCGCCGCCCGCGCGGCGCGACACCGTCACCATCGGCCGGCTGGCAGGCAGGCTGGCGGTGCTGCGGGCCATGTCGCTGGCGGTGACCGCCCGGCTTGCCGCAGGCGAGAGCCCGGTGGTGGAAGCCGCGCTGGTCAAGGACCTGGGCACGGAGTTCGAGCAGGCCATTCCGGCGCTGGCGCAGGCCGCGCTCGGCGACGACCCGCGCCTGGCCGCCGATCCCGACCTGTACCGCACCCTGGCCTACGTCAGCCAGGTCGCCCCGTCCTATTCGCTGCGCGGCGGCACGCGCGAGATCCTGCGCGGCATGATCGCCCGGGGCCTTGGCCTGCGCTGAACCGGAGTTCCCTATGCATAACGCTTACTCGGACGCGCTCGACAGCGTGCTGCGTGACTGCTGCACGCCCGCCGTCATCCGCGCCATCGAACGCGGCGAAGATCACCTGGCCCTGTGGCAGTCACTGCAAGACAGCGGCTTTGCCGATTGCCTGCTCCCCGAGGCGGCCGGCGGGGCGGGCTTGCCGCTGGATGAACTGGCGCCGGTACTGTTCGCGCTGGGCCGCCGCGCGCTGCCTTTGCCGCTGGGCCAGACCCTGTTCGCGCGCGCGCTGCTGCACGCGGCCGGGCTGGCGGTGCCGGCCGAGCCCATCGCACTGGCGAGCTTCGACATGGAAGACAGCGCCACGGATGCGGTTCTCGTGGCCGGCGGCGCGCAGGCGGCCTGGTTCCTGGTGCAGGAAGGCACGCAATGCCTGTTGCTGCCACGCGCCCGCGCGCAAGTCCGCCCGACCGGCGCCCATGCGGATCTGGCCGTGGTGCTGCTGCGCCCCGCATCGGACGGCTTGCTACGGTTTGCGCTGCCCGCGGGCACGCTGCGCCAGATCGGAGCTTGCCTGCACGCTGTGCAGCTGGCCGGCGCGTTGTCGCATGTGTTCGACATGACGCTGCGATATGCCAACGACCGCCAGCAGTTCGGCCGCGCCATCGGCAAGTTCCAGGCCATCCAGCACCAGATCAGCGTGATGGCAGAACATGTCACCGCCGCGCGCATGGCCGCGCAGATCGCCTGCGCCGGCGGCGGCTGGCGGCCGGACCCGCTGCGCGCGGCCATCGGCAAGCTCAACGCCAGCGAAGCGGTCACGCCAGTGGCCGCCATTGCGCATGCCGTGCACGGCGCCATCGGCATCACCGAGGAGTACGACCTGCAGATCTACACCCGCCGCCTGCATGCCTGGCAGCTGGCGGACGGGTCGCAGACTTACTGGGCAAGGGTGGTGKGCGAGGCGGTGTGCGGCCAGCCCGGAACGGGCGTKGTCGATCTGACGCGAAGCTGGAGCACCGACGCGGCCTGAGCCCCGGACGGGACCGGGGCCGGGGCCGGCCAGATCAGCAGGCGTCGGGCTCGCGCTGCAGCAGGCTCCAGCACAGGCGAACCAGCTCGTCCTCCAGGGCCGGGCTGCCGAGCAAGGGCGAGCGCTCCAGCGCGGCCGAGCGTACTACCCCGGACAAGGCCCGCGTGAGCGCGAACATCTGGACCGGGGCGGGCAAGCGCAGCGCGCTCATGCCCAATGCCTGCAACTGCGCGCCGATCCCTTCGCTGGCCAGGCGCAGCGCCGCCACGGCATCCTCGTCGCGATCATGGCGCCAGGCCAGGCGGGCCAGGGCGCGGCTATGCGCATCGTAGCCACCGAAGCTGAGCACATAGGCCTGCACATAAGCCCGCAGCGCGGCGCGCGCGGCTTGCGGCTCCGGCAGGCCCGCCGCTGCCGGCATGGCGGCCAGGCGCTCGGCCAGCATCGTTTCCAGGGCCACCATGGCCGCCTCGCGCTGTTGCTCGATCAAGGCGCGGCCAATTGCCGCGCGGTCGGCAAAGTACTGATAAAGCGAGCCAACCGCGACCCCTGCCAGCGCGGCGATCTGCTCGGTGGTGGGCTCGGGCTGGGCGCGCATCTCGTGTTCGGCGAACAGTTTCGCCGCGGCTTGCAAGATGACTTGGACAGTATGTTGCGCGCGCTGCTGCGAGGGCTGGCTGCGCTTCGGCGGTTCGGGCACGGGCTAACCGGACAAGTCCCAGACCATGCACGCCTCGCCCTCGCCTTCACCCGTTTTGCCCGCTCCACCCACTCCACCCGTTCCGCCCGTTCCGCCCGCATCGGCGCTGCCGGTGCATTCGCCCGGCCTGCGCCGCGTGCGCGCGCAGAGCCGGCTGGACCCGCTGCGCAGCGGCTTGCTCGGATTGCCAGCCTGGCTGGGCCTGGGGCTGGCGCTAGGCCGCGAAGGCCGCGCGCTGCGCACGCTGCCGCTTGACGACCTTGGCCAATGGGCGCGCTACGATGCGGATTCCACCAGCGAATGGCTTGGCCAGCGTGGTTGCCGCGAGGCGCTCGCCTATGTCACGGAGCCGCTGTCGCAGGGGTTCTATTTCCTCACGCCCGAGTCGTCCTCCGCCGCGCTGATGCTGATGGCCAGCGGCTTCGGCTGGCGCCGCTGCGCCAACACTTCGCTGGCCGGCGGCATGCAAAGCCTGCCACGCGCGCTGGCACGCACGTTGCGGGTGGAGACCGGGCGTCTACGGCGTCTTGGTGCCGCGTGCCGAGCGCCGTTTTGTGGCCGCGCTGGCGCTGGACGCCGGCAAGCGCCCGCTAGCGCATCCCGCCAGCGGCCATGGGCAAGTCATCCAGGTCATGCTGGAAGACCGCGCCGCCGCGGATCAGCTGGGCGCGAGCGATGCGCAGATCCTCGCCGGCGTGCTGCCCGAGGTCGAACATTACCTGCCGGGCATCTCGCGGCAATTGCAGGACTGCCTGGTCACGCGCTGGGCGCAGGCGATGCCCACGGTGCCGGTCGGCCGCGGCGACCGGCTTGTGGGCCGCGCAGGCCATCATGCGGGCGGTGTCATCCACCGCCCGCGCGGGCTGACGCTGCCATGCCCGCTCAAGCCGCCTTGCGATGCCGGCGTTCCGGCTTGCATTCGTACTTGGATTCGCGCCGGCCATCTTCATAGGCCACTTCCAGGCGCACCGTAAAGCCCCACAGCCGCGTGACGTGGCGGATCACCTCGTCGAAGTTCTGCGCCAGCGGACGGCGGTCGTTCTGCAGGTGGCGCAAGGTCAGGGAGCGGTCTCCGCCCACATCCACATTGGTGATCTGGATGTTGGGCTCCATGTTCGACAAGTCGTACTGGTTGGCCAGCAACTGGCGGATGTTCCTGTAGCCCTCGTCGTCATGGATGGCAGTCACGCGCAGCTTGCCTTCGCGGTCATCGTCGAGCACCGAGAACAGCTTGAGCTCGCGGATCACCCGCGGCGACAGGAACTGCAGCAGGAAGCTTTCGTCCTTGAAGTTGCGCATGGCGAAGTCGAGCGTCTTGCGCCAGTCGCTGCCGGCAAATTCCGGCGCCCAGCGGTAGTCTTCCTCGGTCGGGTTCTCGCACATCCGGCGCAGGTCCTGGAACATCAGGAAGCCCACGGTGTACGGGTTGAGGCCGCTGTAATAAGGGCTGTTATACGGCGGCTGGTAAATCACATTGGTATGCGCCTGCAGCAGCTCCATCATGAAGGCGTCGTTGACCAGGCCTTCTTCATACAGCTGGTGCAAGATGGTGTAGTGCCAGAACGTGGCCCAGCCTTCGTTCATGACCTTGGTCTGGCGCTGCGGGTAGAAGTACTGCGCGATCTTGCGCACGATGCGCACGATCTCGCGTTGCCACGGCGCCAGCTTGGGCGCGTTCTTCTCGATGAAGTAGAGCAGGTTTTCCTGCGGCTCCGGCGGGAAGGCGGCATCGCGCTCGAACCCTTCATCGTCTTCCAGCGCGTGCGCGCGATGCTTGGGCAGGGTGCGCCACAGGTCGTTGACCTGCGTCTGCAGGTAGTTCTCCCGCTCGGTCTGGCGCGCCTGCTCCTCGGCAATGGAGAGCTTCTTGGGCCGCTTGTAGCGGTCCACGCCGTAGTTCTGCAGCGCGTGGCAGGAATCGAGCAGCAGTTCCACTTCCTGCTCGCCGTAACGCTGCTCGCATTCGGCTACATAGTTCTTGGCGAACAGCAGGTAGTCGATGATGGCATCGGCGTTGGTCCAGGTGCGGAACAGGTAGTTGCCCTTGAAGAAGGAGTTGTGGCCGTAGCAGGCGTGCGCGATGGTCAGCGCCTGCATGGGCATGGTGTTCTCCTCCATCAGGTACGCGATGCAGGGATTCGAGTTGATGACGATCTCGTAGGCCAGGCCCATGTGCCCGCGCTGGTAGCTGCGCTCGGACGCGAGAAAATGCTTGCCGTACGACCAATGGCTGTAGCCCACCGGCAGGCCGGACGACGCATAGGCATCGAGCATCTGCTCCGCGGTAATGATCTCAACCTGATTGGGATAGGTGTCCAGACCGAAATCCCCGGCAATGCGTGCGATTTCGCGGTCATAACGCTGGATCAGCTCAAAGGTCCACTCCGAGCCGGTAGAGAGATATGCCATTTACGACCCCCGTTGCGGGTAAAGCTAGGGTTGCGCCTCTCTACCGCCCTGCGGGAGAGGGGAAAACACCTGCCAAAAACCAGGGCGACCTCAGCGGCTGGATGGCCATGCCGCTTTTTTCTGGAACAGGTCATGCAGCACAGGGTAGATCTCGTCCGCCCCGATGATGCGCTGCATGGCGAAGTTCTCATGCCGGTCCTTGACCGCCAGATACTCTTCCCACAGGTTCTGCGGCTCCTCCGAAGCCACTTCCACATAGGCGTAGTACTGCACCAGCGGCAGGATGGACTCGCGCAGCAAGCGCCCGCACAACTCCGAATCACCCGCCCAGTTGTCGCCATCCGAGGCCTGGGCGCAATAGATGTTCCACTGGCTGGCGGGATAGCGGTCTTGAATTACCTCGACCATCAGCTTGAGCGCGCTCGATACGACCGTACCACCGGATTCGCGCGAATGGAAGAAATCTTCCTCGTTCACTTCCTTCGCCACCGTGTGATGACGAATGAACACCACGTCGATGCGATCGTAGTTGCGTTTGAGGAAGAGGTACAGGAGCATGAAAAAGCGCTTGGCGAGATCCTTGCGGCTCTCATCCATGGACCCGGACACATCCATCAGGCAGAACATCACCGCCTGTGCCTGCGGGCGCTTTTTCAGCACGCGGTTGTTGTAGCGCAGGTCGAGCTTTTCGATAAAGGGCACGCGCTCCACGCAGGCGCGCAGGTGACGCATCTCCTTCATCAGCTCCAGCGCCCGTGCCGAGTAAGGCCCGTCCTGCTCCAGYACCTCGCCATACTCCTGCTCCAGCAACGCGAGCTTTTTCTGGTAAGGACTGGACAAGGCAATGCGGCGCCCGAGCGAGCTTCGCATCGTGCGCAGGATGGACAGGTTGGACGGCGTGCCGTCGATCGAGAAGCCAGCCCGGACCTTGCGGACCTCGGCGATCTTGGCAAGGTGGCGCTTGGCCATGTCCGGCAGCGCCATGTCCTCGAAGAAGAAATTGAGGAAATCCTCGCGCGACAGGCTGAAGACGAAATCATCCTCGCCTTCACCCGAATCGCTCGCCTTGGAGCCGCCTCCACCCCCGCCTTGCTGCTGGCGGTCGAAGCTGTCCCCCCGGACAAATTTCTTGTTGCCCGGGTGGATCCACTCCCGCCGGCCGCCCTGGCCGTGGTGAAAAGCTGGCTCGGAGATGTCCTTGACCGGAATGGACACCTGCCCGCTTTGCTCGATGTCCATGATCTTCCGGCCGGACACCGCCTTCGCCACCGCCTGGCGTATCTGTTCGCGGTAGCGCTTGATGAAGCGTTGCTGGTTGACGGCACTCTTGTTGCCGCCGTTCTCGCGCCGATCGATGACCGTGGCCATATGCTTGCCCTCGCTTAGAGGCCTCGTTCAGGCGCCGTTACGATGATTTTCTTACGCGCAAATACCACTCCACAAGTAAGCGGACCTGCTTCGCGGTGTATCCCTTCTCAACCATGCGGTTGACGAAGTTCGCGTGCTTGTCCTGATCCTCGCGAGAGGATTTGGCGTTGAACGAGATCACGGGCAACAGATCTTCGGTGGTGGAGAACATGCGCTTCTCGATCACCATGCGCAACTTCTCGTAGCTGGTCCACGCGGGGTTCTTGCCCGCGTTGTTGGCCCGCGCGCGCARCACGAAGTTGACGATCTCGTTGCGGAAGTCCTTGGGGTTGGATATCCCAGCGGGCTTCTCGACTTTTTCAAGTTCGTCGTTCAACGCGTTGCGATCGAGAATCTCGCCGGTGTTCGGGTCGCGATATTCCTGGTCCTGGATCCATAGGTCGGCAAACACCACGTAGCGATCGAAGATGTTCTGGCCGTATTCGGAGTACGACTCCAGGTAAGCAGTCTGGATCTCCTTGCCGATGAACTCCACGAACGGTGCGGTCAGGTACTCCTTGATGTACGACCGTAGCTTGGCTTCCTGCTCCGGCGGGAACTGCTCGCGCTCGATCTGTTGCTCGAGCACATAGAGCAGGTGCACCGGATTGGCGGCCACCTCGGTATTGTCGAAGTTGAAGACCTTGGACAAGACCTTGAAGGCGAAACGCGTGGACAAGCCGTTCATGCCTTCGTCGATGCCAGCGTAGTCGCGATACTCCTGGTACGACTTGGCCTTGGGGTCGACATCCTTCAGGCTCTCGCCGTCATAGACGCGCATCTTGGAGAAGATGTTCGAATTCTCCGGCTCCTTGATGCGGGTGAGCACGGCGAACTGCCCCATCATCTTCAAGGTGTTGGGCGCGCAAGGCGCGGCCGACAGCGAACTGCTGCGCAACAGCTTGTCGTAGATCTTCACCTCCTCCGACACGCGCAGGCAGTACGGCACCTTGACGATGTRGATCCGGTCGAGGAAAGCCTCGTTGTTCTTGTCGGCCTTGAAGGTTGTCCACTCGGCTTCGTTCGAGTGCGCCAGGATGATGCCGTCGAAGGGGATCGCGCCGAAGCCCTCGGTACCCTTGTAGTTGCCTTCCTGGGTGGCGGTCAGCAGCGGGTGCAGCACCTTGATCGGCGCCTTGAACATTTCCACGAACTCAAGCAGCCCGCGGTTGGCCAGGCACAGCCCGCCGGAATACGAGTAAGCGTCCGGATCGTCCTGCGGGAAATCTTCCAGCTTCCTGATATCTACCTTGCCGACCAGCGAGGAGATGTCCTGGTTGTTTTCATCGCCCGGCTCCGTCTTGGAAATCGCGATCTGCGACAGCACCGACGGGCGCAGCTYGACCACGCGAAAGCGCGTGATGTCGCCGTTGAACTCATGCAGGCGCTTGACCGCCCACGGCGAGGCGATGGTGTTGAGATAGCGCACCGGGATGCCGTAGTCCTCTTCCAGGATCTTGCCGTCTTCCTCGGGCGAGAACAGCCCGAGCGGCGATTCATGGATAGGTGAACCCTTCAATGCGTAGATGGGAATCTGCTCCATCAACGCCTTGAGCTTTTCCGCGAGCGAGGACTTGCCCCCCCCCGGAGGCCCAAGCAGGTAAAGGATCTGCTTGCGCTCCTCGAGCCCTTGCGCGGCATGCTTGAAGAAGGCGACGATCTGCTCGATCGTGTCCTCCATGCCGTAGAACTCGCGGAAGGCCGGATAGACCCTGATGACCTTGTTGAAGAACAGGCGGGACAGCCGAGGATCGTGGTGGGTATCCACCAGTTCGGGCTGACCAATGGCGGCGAGCATGCGCTCGGATGCGGTTGCATAGGCGGAAGGATCCTTCTTGCAGATATCCAGGTACTCCTGGATGCTGTATTCCTCTTCCTTGCGACCTTCGAAGCGTGTGGCGTAGTGGCCGAAAATGTCCATACCTCACTCCCGTCAGAGACCCGTCCGAGGCGAAGGTAGATCTACTACAACTCAAGATTTCGCGGCAGCGCTTGCGGTTCCGCCACCCCGGCTTGGCGGTGCTGCCATGTTGCGAAATCTTTACTTAATCATAGTCAAATAACGGCGAGAGCTGAGAGTCGGTTGACGAACTTTGCAATGGCGCAACGAATCAGCTCGGCTCACCGTACTACCACTCCAGGCCCCACTCGCGACGGGCATTTGAACCATGTCTTGTGACACACATTACACCTTTCCGTTATTCCGTGCACACCTGCTTTTGTAACGAAACACGCGCTTTTCCCCTCGCAACCCGCGCTGGGCGGGGCTTTGCGGCCGGCCTACTTCCAACGCACTACGACGTTGGCATGAGAGGCTTGCCACATGGCCCCGCGCACACGCGTCACAGCGTGCGTGCCACCAGCTCCTTCATGATTTCGTTGGAGCCGCCATAAATCTTGCTGACCCGCGCGTTCGCATACATGCGCGCGATCGGGTACTCGAGCATATAGCCATACCCGCCATGCAGCTGCAGGCATTCGTCGATGATCTCGCAGTTCTTCTGCGAGCACCACCACTTGGCCATGGCCGCGGTGGGCGCATCGAGCTCGCCTTTCAGCAAGCGCACCATGCAATCATCGACGAAGGTAGCGGCGATGGTTGCCTCGGTCTTGCACTCCGCCAGCTTGAAGCGCGTGTTCTGCATATCGATCAGCGGTTTTCCAAACACCTGCCGTTCGCGCACGTAGTCGGTGGTGWGCTCGATCGCGCGCTGCATGCTCGCCACCGCACCAAGCGCGATGATCATGCGCTCCTGCGGCAGTTGCTGCATCAGCTGATAGAAGCCCTTGCCCTCCTCGTCGCCCAGCAGGTTCTCCACCGGCACGCACACGTCGTCGAAGAACAACTCGGCGGTGTCCTGGCCTTTCTGCCCAATTTTTTCCAGAATGCGGCCGCGCCTGAAGCCAGGCTGGTCCCGGGTCTCGACCATGATGAGCGAGACCCCTTTCGCGCCGGCATCGGGATCGGTCTTGGCTACCACGCAAACGAGGTCGGCGTGATAGCCATTGGTGATGAAGGTTTTTGCACCGTTGATGCGATAGATGTCTCCGTTCTGGGTCTTCTCGCGCACCGCTCGGGTGCGTACCGACTTGAGATCCGAGCCCGCGCCAGGCTCCGACATGGCGATGGCGGCCACCATGGCGCCTGAAGCCATCTGCGCAAGCCATTTGCGCTTCTGCGCCTCGGTACCGTAGTTGAGCAAGTAATGGGCCACGATGCCGCTGTGCACGCCATTGCCCARGCTGGTGGCGATGGCGCGTGCCATTTCGTTACAGATTACAGCCTCGTGGGCAAAGTTCCCGCCGCCGCCGCCGTACTCCTCGGGAATGCTGGCGCATAGCAGCCCAACCTCGCCGGCGCGGTTCCAGACTTCGCGGTCGATGTAGCCGCGCTCGGCCCAGCGCGCCTCGTTCGGCACCAGCTCGCGCTCCACGAAGCGGCGGACGGTGTCCTGGAACATGACCAGGTCTTCGCTCATCCAGGGCACCTTGCGGGCGGCCATCGCCATGTTCTTGTCGGAATTTCCCATGTTGTTCTCCTTGATGATTGCCGGTGTTGCGGGTGTTGCGCTGCAGCACCACGCAGTTGTTGCCATGTGGTTGTTCAGTCGGGCCAGCGATAGCGCGGCGGGTGCTTTTCCAGGAAGCGCGAGGCGGCCYCCTTGCGGTACTCGGTGGCGAAAGCGATACCCTGGCCGTCCGCCTCCATCTCCAGCATGCTGTGCAGGTCCTGGTTCAGCGAGGTATTGAGCGCCTTCTTGGTCAGCGCAACCGCTACCGGCGAGGCTTCGGTAAAGGCCGAGGCAAGCGCCAGCGCGCGCGCCTGCAGCGCCTCCGGCGCAACGATCTCCATCACGATGCCTTGCTCMAGCGCCGCTGCGGCGCTCAGTTCACGCATGGAGAACATCAGCGCCTTGGCGCGCTGCAGGCCGATCATGCGCGGCAGCGTGTAGAACACGCCGCAATCCGGGATCAGGCCCAGGCGCAKGAAAGGCAGGCCAAAGCGCGCGCGCGGCGTGGCCAGGATGATGTCGGCCACKAGAGCCAGGCTGAAGCCGGCGCCATAGGCCGCGCCGTCTACCGCCGCGATCACGGGACGGTCGAGGTGGATCAGGTCTTCCAGCCAGGGATGGATGGCCGCCAGGCGCTGGCGGCCCTGGTCAGCGCTGATTTCGCCCTGCATCGAGCTGATGTCGCCGCCGGAACAGAAATCCGTGCCCGCGCCGGTCAGGATCAGCGCGCGCACGCTGGTGTCCTGGCGCAACTGGTGCACGACCTCGCCGATCTCGCGGCKCATGGTGCCGTTCAGGGCGTTCTTGCGCTTCGGGAAGTCGAGCGTCAGGGTGGCAACCCCGTCGGCAACGGCGTAGCGAATGGTCTCCATGGCGAGCTCCTCTGGGTGGCCTCGGTGAATAAATGCTGTAGCAGTCATACGATCGGCGCCTCAGTCGAGCTGGATGTTGGCGTCGCGGACGATGCGCGCCCACTTGGGCGTGTCCGTCGCGATCACGGCGGCCAGTTCCTCCGGGGACGAGCCCACCGGCTGCAGCCCCATCGCCGCCAGCTTTTGCGAGATGTCCGGGAGCCGCACGATGCGGGCGATCTCGGTAGAGAGCCGGGTAACCACGTCGCGCGGCGTATTGGCGGGCAGGAACATCGAGAACCAGCCGCTCGGCTCAAACCCGGTGAAGCCGGCCTGCGCGAACGTCGGCACCGAGGGAATCGATTTGTAGCGCTGGGTGCCCGTGATGGCGAGGATCTTGAACTTGCCGCTATTTAGATAGCTGTTGGCCGAGGTCACGTCGACGAACGCCGAATCCACCTGCCCGCCCAGCACGTCGCTCATCAGCGGCGCGGCGCCTTTGTATGGAATGTGTGCAAGGTCCACGTGCGCCTGCATCTTGAGCAGCTCGCCATGCAAATGCGACGAGGTGCCGTTGCCGTAGGAGCCGTAGCTGAGCTTGCCGGCCTTGGCCAGGGCCACGAACTCGGCAAGCGTGCTGGCCGGCACCCGGTTGGGCACCACGAACAGGTCGGAGGACCTGGCCAGCAGTGAAACCGGCGCGAAATCGCGGGCCACGTCGTACGGAATGCGCTTGTACAGGCTGGGCGACTGGATCATGGCGGTGATGCCGAGCAGCATCGTGTAGCCGTCGGGCGGCGCCTTGGCCACGATGTCGTTGCCGAGCATGCCGCTGGCGCCGGGCTTGTTGTCAACCACCACCGGCTGGCCCCAGGCCTCGGTCAGGCGCTGGCCGATCATGCGCGCGATGGTATCGGTGCCGCCGCCGGCGGGATACGGCACCACCATGCGGATGGGCCGCGCCGGATAGGTGCCCTGCGCCTGCGCGGGCCACTGCCATCCGCCCAGCAACGCACCGCCGCCCAGCGCGGCCGCCTGGCCCAGCCAGTTTCGTCTCGATGTCTTCATGATGTCTCTCATCGTTCTCGTGGTTCTCGTGGTTCTCGTGGTTCTCGTTGCTCTGGCTCAGGCCACGCTGCCGGCGGCGGCCGGTTGATCCCCGCCTTGGTCCTGCTCCAGCTCCTGCAGCGCCCGCCACTGGATCTTGCCGGTGGCCGATTTGGGCAAGGCATCGACGAAGCTGACAATGCGCGGCACCTTGTACGCCGCCAGCCGCTCGCGGCACCACGCCATGATCTGCTCGGCGCTGGCCTCGGGCGTGCCGCGCGCGGCCGGCTTGAGCGCCACCACGGCCTTGACGGTCTCGCCGCGGCGCGCATCGCGCGCGGCGATCACGCAGGCTTCGTGGACGGCGGGATGCCCGTAGAGCAGGTTCTCCACCTCCGCCGGCCAGACCTTGAAGCCGGATGCGTTGATCATGCGTTTGAGCCGGTCGCGCATGAAGAAGTAGCCTTCCTCATCCATGAAGCCGAGGTCGCCGGTGCGCAGGAAGCGCTTGCCATCGATCTCGATGAACGATTCCGCGTCGGCCTGCGGGTTGCGCCAGTAGCCGCGCGTCACCTGCGCGCCATGGGTCACGATCTCGCCCAGTTCGCCCTGCGGCAGCTCGGCCAGCGTGTGCGGGTCGATCACGCGCGCGTCCACGCCGAACGTAGCGATGCCCAGGCATTCGCGCTTGGGCCGGTGGCGCGGATTGGACAGGAGGAAGGCGGCGGTCTCGGTCAGTCCGTACGCCTCCACGTAAGGCAGGCCAAAGCGCTCCTGCAGCATGGTGGCCACGGCGTCCGGCATGGCGGCCCCACCGCCGCCCAGGTAGGCAAGGCTGGAGAGGTTGCGCTCGCCGATGCCCGGCTGCGCGAAGAAATCCACCAGCATGGCGGGCGGCGCGCCCCAGGTGGAAACCTGGTAGCGCTCGATCAGGTCTGCTGCCAGCGCGCGATCCCAGCGCGGCAGCAGCACGATGGTGGCACCCAGGTAAAGCGGCGCGTGGATGCCGTTCTGCATGCCCAGCAGATGAAACATCGGCGCGACCGACAAGCACACGCTCTGCGGGCTGGCGCTGCGCCACAGCTGCGAGCCCACCGCCGCGCTCATCAGCGTGCCGTGCGTATGCATGCAGCCCTTGGGATGGCCCGTGGTGCCCGAGGTGTAGGCCAGCATGCACAGCGTGTCGTAGCCGGCTTCATGCGCGCGCGGGGCATGGCCGGCGGCATCGGCCTGTGTCCAGGTCGCCAGCGTGGCGCCCGCGGGCGCGCAGGCGGGCGGCGGGGCGCGCTCGTAAAGCCAGGCGGGCACGCCGCCTGTGCCGCCGGCCGCCTCGAGCATGTCCCCGTACTGATGCACGATGACATGCGCCAGCCTGGCGCCATGCAGGGGCGCGATCTGCGGATAAAGCTCCGCCGCGACAAAAGCCGCCACCGCGCCGCTGTCCGCGGCCACGTGTTCGAGCTCCCCGGTCAGCCACATCGGGTTGGCTGGCACGACCACCGCCTCGGCGCGCAGGATGGCGTAGTAGGCCACGATGAACTGCGGGCAGTTCTGGCTGAACAGCATMACGCGGTCGCCCGGCGCCACGCCGCAAGCCTGCTGCAAGTAGCCGGCCATGCGCTCGATCTGCGCGTGCAGGCTGGCGTAAGAGATGCCCGTGTGGAAATACTGGATCGCGGTCTTGTCCGGATAGCGCCGGGCGGCCACCTCGACGTTGTAGGCCAGGCTGGTGCGCGGCACGCACACCTCGGCGGGCATGCCTGGCGGCCAGTGGGGAGAACGGTAGGCCGGAGCGTGGGTAGCAGAAGCAGCTTGATTCATAAGAAACATAAAGTGGGAAAATTGCCGGCCACCACCGGCCTGGCGGGCATCGAGGCGGCGTTAGTCAAGACGGATGTTCCGGGTGCGGATGACCTTGCCCCAGCGCGCGTAATCGCTGCGCATGGTCTCGGCGAAGGCATCGGGCGTGCTGCCGGCAAGCACCACGCCCATGTCGTTCATGCGCGCGCGCACAGCTGGCATGGCCAGAACGCGGTTGACGTCCGAGGAGAACTTTTCTATCACCGGGCGCGGCGCGGCGGCCGGCAGCAACAGCCCGAACCAGCCCATCGAATCCATGCCCGCGATGCCAGACTCGCGAAAGGTCGGCACGTCTGGCAGTTGCGGCGCGCGCGCGGGGCCGGTCACCGCCAGCGCGCGCAGGCGGCCGGTTGCCGTGTGCGGGCGCGCGCCCATCACCGAGATGATCGCCGCGGGGATCTGCCCGCCGAGCAGGTCGTTCAGTTCCGGCGCCTCGCCCTTGTACGACACGTGGGTCATGTCCAGGCCCGCTGCCTCGTTGAACACCTCGCAGTAGAGATGGCCGCTTGAACCAGTGCCGTAGGAGCCATAGTTGAACTGCTTTGGCCTGGACTTCACCAGCGCGATGAACTCGGCCAGCGTTGTGGCGGGCACCGAGTTGTGCACCGCAAACACCAGGCTGGTGGTGCCAAGATTGGACACCGGGGCGAAATCGCGCACCGGGTCGAACGGCGCCTTGGCGTAGAGGCTGGGGGCCTGGACCAGCGTGGTGATGGTAAGCAGCGCGGTATGGCCGTCGGCATCGGCCTTGGCCACGGCGTCGGCGCCGATCATGCCGCTGGCGCCCGGGCGGTTTTCCACCACGATGGGGCGCTGCCACATCTTGCCGAGCGGCTCGGCAATGGCGCGTGCCAGCACATCGGTGGCGCCGCCCGCGGGGTAGGGCACCACCAGCCGCACGGGCTTGGCCGGGAAAGCGCCGGCACGCACCGGGCTCAGCCCCAGGCCCAGGCCGCCGGCGGCGAGGGCGCCGGCTCCGATCTGCTGCAATGCCTTGCGGCGCGTGTGCTGCATCGCTGCTCCTGAATCCGCCCCGAACGGGCAAGAGAGAAAGAGAGAGTTGGGAAATGCTGCAGGCTCAGTCGAGCCGGATATTGAGTTTGCGGATCACGCCGTTCCAGTAAGCCTGGTCGGCGCGCGCCACCTCGGCGAACTCCATCGGCCGGGTTCCTTTGACGATCACGCCAAGGTCGGTCATGCGCTGGCGGATATCGGGCGTGGCCAGGATGGCGTTCACGTCCGCCGACACCTTGTCCACGATCGGCCGGGGCGTGCCGGCCGGGGCAAACAGGCCGAACCAGCCAGGCCCGTCCAGGCCGCTGTAGCCCAGTTCCTGGAAGGTCGGCACCTCGGGCAGCATGGGCGCCCGGGTGTTGCCCACCACCGCCAGCGCGCGCAGGCGGCCGGTGCGCACATGCGGCTTGATCCCCATCACGGAGATGGTGCCCACCGACACCTGGCCGCCCAGCAGGTCGTTGAGCAGCGGCGCCTCGCCTTTGTAGGGGACATGGATCATGTCCAGCCCGGCGGCGCCGGTAAACACTTCCATATAGAGGTGCGCACCGCTGCCGGTACCGTAGGTGCCGTAGGAATATCCTTTCGGCTTGCCCTTCGCCATCTGCACCACCTCGGCGAGGCTGCCCGGCATGGACGAACTGGCGGCCAGCACCAGGTGCGAAGTCGCCAGCTCCGACAGCGCGACCAGGTCGCGCATCGGGTCGAAGGGCGGCTTTGCATACTGGCTGGGCAACTGCACCACGCTGGTCAGCGTGAGCAGCAAGGTGTAGCCATCGGCTGGCGCCTTGGCCACCGCATCGGCACCGATCATGCCGCTGGCGCCCGGGCGGTTTTCCACCACCACCGTGCGCTGCCACTGCTGGCCCAGCGGCGCGGCAATGGCGCGGGCGAGCACGTCGGTGGCGCCGCCCGCCGGATAAGGCACCACCAGCCGCACCGGCTTGGCGGGGTATCCGGTGGGCAGTGCGCCTTGCGCGAGCGCGCTGGCGATCCCGGAGATGCTGCCGCCAGCGGCCAACGAGGCCGCGCCAAGCCGTAACAGGGTCCTGCGACGTTCTATCTGCATCCTGCCTCCCCCCTCGTGAACCGCCATGCCGCGCCCTGCGGGTGCGCAGGCCGGCAAGGGATGAGATTGCGCGATGGTGCACTGCGTGGACAATGACCTTTCGGCCCAAAATGATTGGCCGAATCGTTCAGGGAAAAGCCTGCCTTTGGTAAATCCGGATTGTGCTGGGGCGCAGCATCGGGTCAACTGGCGCACATAGCCGGCACAGAACCGGCAGCGGTCCGGCGAGCCCGCCCGTTGCGCTGCAGTGCAGCGATGCAGCGGTGCACTGCAGCGAGATGCAGCCCAGGGTAGATCCGGAACAGGACCGGGGAGTCCGTTGAGACGAGGAGACCATGCAAATCGCCGCACTCAGGGCATCCGCACCGCCATCGATGACGGTGCCGCTCAGTTCCCTCCCGCCAGGCACACCGGGCGCAGCTGGCGCGCTAAGCGCGCGCCAGCAAGAGGCGCCGCGCGCCGACGCCGCCCAGCCGCCCACGCGCCACACCATTTCCGTGCTGCAGCTGCACCAGATCGTGCAAGGCGCACGCCGCCTTGGCTGCGACATCGACGCCCTGCTGCGCCGCGCCGCCATTTCGCCCGCGCTGCTGCAGTCGCCCAACGCGCGCGTGAGCGAGGGCCAGTTTGCCGCGCTGATGCGCTCGATGCGGCGCGTCACGCGCGACGAGTTCTGGGGCTTGCTCAGCCGGCCCGTGGCGCCGGGCGTGTTCGCCCAGGCCTGCCAGGCGTTGATCCACTGCGCCACGCTGGAAGACGCCATGCGCGCCGGGCTGAACCAGTATCGCCTGCACCTGGCCGATTTCGTGCCGCGGCTGCAACAGCGCGACGGCCGCGCCACCCTGCTCCTGCTGCCTCGCGCGCCCGCCACGGCGTGCCGCCAGTACGCGGAGTCCACCTTCGCCTTCCAGGCTTACGGGGTGGCCAACTGGCTGGTGGCGCAACGCATCCCCCTCGCCGGCGTCGACCTGGCCGCGCGCGCGCCGGAACCGGCGCGCGGGCCATCCCGGCTCACCGACACCGAACGGGTATTCAACACCCAGGTCCGCTATGGCCAGCCGCACACGGCCTTGCATTTCGACGCCAGCTGGCTGCGCTTGCCCGTAGTCCAGGACGCCAGCAGCCTGCAAGCCTTCCTGAACGACACGCCGCGCAACCTGCTCACCCGCTACCGCGATGACTCCTGCCTGGCCGAGCGCATCCGGCGCCACCTGCGCTGCCACCTCGATGACGAACTGCCCTCGCTGGAACAAATGGCCGAGACCCTGCGCCTGACGCCGCAAACCCTGCGCCGCCGCCTGCGCGACGAAGGGCGCGGCTACCAGAGCATCAAGGACAGCCTGCGCCGCGACGCGGCCATCGCCTTCCTGGAACACACGGACCTTGCACTGCAGCAGGTGGCCCTGCGCGTGGGGTTTTCAGAACCCAGCACGTTCCATCGCGCGTTCAAGAAATGGACGGGCGTGGCGCCGGGCGAATACCGGCAGCGGCAGATGATGGAGTCCGCGGCCTGAGTGCCTGGGCGCGGCAGATGAAGATGAAGATGAAGATCCCGTCGAGTCGCCGGCGAGCGCTCGGGTCGGCGGGATCCGTGTGACGCGGGGAGATTGCGCCGCTAGTGCGTCGCAACAAATCACAAATCCCCTGGCCGGCTCAGCGGAACACCAGCACCGGAATATCGCTATGCGTCAGCACCTTCTGGGTCTCGCTGCCGAGCAGCAGGCCGCTGATGCCACGCCGCCCATGCGACGCCATGAAGATCACGTCGCAGCCCAGTTCCTTCGCCATGCCGATGATGCCCCGATAGGGCGCGGACGCAATGGACGTGGCGCCCGAACACGGCACGCCGGCCAGTGCCGCGGCCGATTCCACCTTGGCCAGCTCCTCGCGCGCCGCGGCCTCGATGCGATGCTCGAAGACCGACTTCTTCTCATGGCCCGCGTCGCTGGACATCAGGAACGGATACTCCTCGAGGCACATATACGGGGTCAGCTTGGCGCCGGTCGTCCGCGCGAACTCGACGGCGGCCGGGAAAGCCTTTTGCGAGAGTTCCGATCCGTCGATGGGGAGCAGGATATGTTTGAACATGGGATGACCTTTCGATTGGCGGATTTGAAATGGGCTTCAGGAAGCCGAGACCTTGCGCAGGATGACGTAGAGCTGGTCCTTCAGGTGCAGCTTTTCCTTCTTGAGGATCTCGATGGCGGTGCCATCTGCGGGAACCTTTGCCGCCTCCATGTTCTTGATCTCATGGTCCAGTTCGTTGTGGCGGGTGAACAGCCGCGCAAAGTGGGCGTCCTGGGTCTTGAGGATGGATATCTGATCGCGGAATTCAGGAAACATGGGCCTCACCTTGGATGGGAGTTGGGACGCTGGGGAGTTCAGGGACATTGTGCCGTTAACCGGGCACGCGAGGCTTGATATGGATCATGTCCGGTGGGCTGGGAACCAGGGACGTAGCGGCCAGCGAATCCGGGAATGGCATCCGCTCGCCGCAACGGCACTCAAACCACGCCCTGGCCCCGCAACGCCGCAATCCTCTGCGCCGACATCCCCAGCACCTCGCCCAGCACCGCCTCGGTATGTTCCCCCAGCCGCGGCGGCGCCGCGTCATACCTGACCGGCGTAGCCGAAAGCCGCAACGGGCTCTTCACCGTGGGACAAACCCCGCCGTCGCTGCGCACCATATCCACCTGCAGTTCACGGTACCTGACCTGCGGATCCTCCAGCACCTGCGCATAGTCGTTGATCGGCCCGCAAGGAATCCCCTCGCGCTCCAGCGCTTGCACCCAATGCGCGGTCGTGCCAGTGCGCATATGGGATTCGAGCAGCGGCACCAGCACATCGCGATTGACGATGCGCCCGGTGCCGGTGGTGAAGCGTTCGTCCGTGGCAAGGTCCGGGCGCTCCACGCCCCGGCAGTACCCTTGCCATTGCCCGTCGTTGCCAGCGGCCACGATCATGTAGCCATCCGCCGTGGCAAACACGTGGTACGGCACCATGTTCGCATGCGCATTGCCGAAGCGCTGTGGCGTCTTTCCGGTGATCTTCTGCGCCAGGATTGGCGTCGCCCCGATCGCCACCACCGCATCGAGCAGCGCCATATCGATGCGCTGCCCCTCGCCGGTACGCTCGGCATGGCGCAGTGCCGCCAGCACGGCCACGGTGGCATACATGCCGGTGAGCATGTCGACCACGGCCACGCCGACCTTCTGCGGGYCGCCGCCGGGCAGGTCGTCACGCTCGCCGGTGATGCTCATCAGGCCGCCGATGCCCTGGAAGATGAAGTCGTAGCCGGGCTTGTGCGCGCTCGGGCCCTCCTGGCCGTAGCCGGTGATGGAGCAATAGACCAGCGCCGGGTTGATGGCCTTGAGGCTGTCATAGTCCAGGCCATAGCGCTTCAGGTCGCCGACCTTATAGTTCTCCAGTACGATCTGCGATTTTGCCGCCAGCTCGCGCACGATGGCCTGCCCTTGCGCGCTGGCGATATCCAGCGTGACCGAGCGCTTGCCGCGGTTGGCGCCGGCGTAGTAGCTCGCATCGCGCGAGGGCTTGCCGTCGCCGTCGGGCAGCCAGGGCGGGCCCCAGGAGCGGGTGTCGTCGCCCACGCCGGGGCGCTCGACCTTGATCACCTCGGCGCCGAGGTCGGCCAGGTTCTGGGCGCACCAGGGGCCGGCCAGGATGCGCGAGAGGTCCAGCACACGTACGCCGTCGAGCGCGCTCTTCATGGTTGTTGCCCTTGTTGTCATGCACGGAACTCCGCTACGCCGTTGCTGAGCACGGTGACGTCGCGCGCGGGCACGCGGGCGTCGAACAGCACGCGCCCACCGCCTTCGCGCCACATGCGCACTTCGAGGGTTTCGCCGGGAAATACCGGGCGGGAAAAACGCACATTGAGTTCGAGCAGCTGATCGCCGTCGCCGCTGGCGAAGGTATCGACCAGCGCGCGCGCCGCCACGCCATAGGTGCACAGGCCGTGCAGGATGGGCGCATCGAAGCCCGCCGCGCGCGCCACTTCCGGATCGGCATGCAACGGGTTGGGATCGGCATTGAGGCGGTACAACAACGCGGCCTGCGGCATGATCGCCTGGCTGCGAACCGCATCCGGCGCGCGGGCCGGCGCTGCCGGCAGTGCTTCGGGCGCGGTATCGCCCTGGCCAAAGCCGCCATCTGCGCGGCAGAAGGTGGTGTGGTTCACGGTGGCCAGTTCGGCGCCGGTGGCCGCATCCACCAGCGTGCGCTCCACGATCACGAGCGCGCCCTTGTCGGCCCCCTTGTCGATGACATGGGTCACCCGTGCACGCGCACGCACGGTGCCGGACACCGGCAGCGGACGGTGCAGGCGCAGGCGCTGCTCGCCGTGGACGATGCGCACCCAGTCGATGCCGCTCGCCGGGTCCTGCATCCAGAAGCCGGGATAGGCCAGCACCACGGCCTGCGTTGGAAAGGCCTTGAGCTGCGCTTCATAGACGTAGCGCAGCTGGCGCGGATCGGTGGGCTGCTCGCCCAGGCCAAGACCCAGCGCGTAGAGGATGGAATCCTTCTCGCCGTAGGTTTGCGTGACCTCCGGAAAGTCCCAGTTCTTGATGCGGTTGTAGTCGAGCGGCATAGCGTCAGATCGGGTCCCAGCTGATCACGTCGGGCGAGCGCTCGAGCTTGTAGAAGCTGTTGCGCATGGCGGGGATGGCGATCTCGGCAATGGATTCAGGGGTCCAGCCTTCGCTCATGTGGACCGAGCGCACCGGACGCGGCTGGCTCATCAGCATGATCTCGTTGGCGCGCACGGCAAAGATCTGCGCGTTGACTTCATGCGCGGCATCGCTGGCGAGGAAGGCGGCCATCGGCGCGACCTTGTTGGCTTCCATCTTTTGCAGCTTGGCGACGCGCGCCTTYTCYTCCGGGGTCTCGGAGGGGATCGAGCTGGTCATGCGGCTCCAGGCGAACGGCGCGATGCAGTTCGAGCGCACGTTAAAGCGAGCCATGTCCAGTGCGATCGACTTCGACAGCGCGGCAATGCCAAGCTTGGCGGCCGAGTAGTTGGCCTGGCCCAGGTTGCCGATCAGGCCGGAGGTGGAAGTCATGTGCACGTAGGCGCCGCTCTCCTGGTCCTTGAAGTGGTTGGCGGCGGCGCGGCTGACAAAGAACGTGCCGTTGAGGTGGACGTCGATCACCGAGCGCCATTCTTCCTCGTTCATCTTGAAGAACATGCGGTCGCGCAGGTTGCCGGCGTTGTTGACCACGGCATCGATGCGGCCGAAGTTGTCGATCGCGCATTGCACGATCGCGTTGGCGCCCTGCCAGCTCGATACGCTATCGGTGTTGGCTACCGCAATGCCGCCGGCGGCGACGATCTCATCGACTACGCGCTGCGCGGGGCCGGCATCGCCGCCTTCACCTGTGAGCGATACGCCGATGTCGTTGACCACCACCTTGGCGCCGGCCTTGGCCAGTTCCAGCGCTACGCCGCGCCCGATGCCACCACCCGCGCCAGTCACCAGCGCTACCTTGCCTGCCATCACTCCACTCATGTTCATACCCCTGTCTGCACCTTTGTTTGCTCGGCGGCCTGGCACGCGCCAGGCCGGGTTTTGGTTGATCTTTTCTGGTTGATCTCTTATTCCAGGCGTGCGCCCGAGTCCTTCACGACCTTGCTCCAGCGCGCGATCTCCGCATCGATATGCGCGCCCAGCGCCGCCGGCGTGGAACCCACCGGCTCATAGCCGTTGGCGGCCAGGTTCGCGCGCAGCTCGGGCTGGGTCAATACAGCCGCGATCTCCTTGCTGAGCCGCTCGACAATGGCGCTCGGCGTGCCGGCCGGCGCCAGCACCGCGTACCAGCCATTGATGTCGAAGCCGGGCACGCCGGCCTCGGACAGCGTGGGCACGTCCGGCGCCAGCGTGGCGCGCCTGGCGCTGGTCACGGCCAGCGCTTTGAGGCGGCCGCTGCGGATATGCGGCATCGAGGTGGAAATGCTGTCGAAGGTCAGTTGCACCTCGCCAGCCAGCATGGCGTTGACCACCTGCGCGCTGCCCTTGTACGGCACGTGGGTCATCTTGACGCCGGCCAGGCTGTCGAACAGCTCGCCGGCCAGGTGGCCCGTGTTGCCGTTGCCCGCGGAGGCAAACGTGAGCTGCCCCGGCGCGGCCTTGGCCGCGGCGATCAACTCAGGCACGGTCCTGGCCTTCAGCGAGGGGCTGCCGGCCAGAATCAGCGGCAGGTTGGCCACCAGCGATACCGGCGCGAAATCCTTGCGGGTGTCATACGGCAGCTTGGGATAGAGGCTGGCATTGATGGCATGCGCGGCCAGCACCAGGATCAGCGTGTTGCCGTCCGGCTTGGCACGCGCAAGTTGCTGCGAGGCGATGGTGCCGCCGGCGCCGGGCCGGTAGTCGAGCACCACGGGCTGGCCCAGCCGCTCTTGCAGCTTGGCCGCCACGGGGCGCGCCAGCAGGTCGGCGCTGCCACCCGGCGGATAGGGAATCAGCAACTGGATCGGCTTGTTGGGCCAGCTGTCGGCCAGCGCCGAAGCGCTCGCGCCCAGCAGCCCCACCGCGAGCGGGGCAATCAGCACGGCCTGTAGCCATGACCTGCGGTGGCGCGCTTTCATTGCTTCCATGCCTTCCCCTGTCGTTGCGTTGTGCTGTGGTGTTGCGTGCCATGCTTCGGGCTCGCCCTCATTGCTGTGGAATGCCGGTGTCCCTCACCACCTTGGCCCAGCGCACGCGCTCCGCGTCGATGAAGCTGGCGAAATGCGCGGACGTGTCGCCGCCCGGCACGCCGCCGAGATCGGCCAGGCGCGTTTTCACTTCGGGCTCGGCCAGGATGCCGGCCACTGTCTTTTGCAGGCGCGCGACCACCGCGGCCGGCGTGCCCGCCGGCGCCACCAGGMCGAACCACGCGGTCACCTGGAAGTCATCGAGGCCGGCTTCCTTCATGGTGGGCACATCGGGCAACTCCGCCACGCGCGTGGCGCTGGTCACCGCCAGCGCGCGCAGCTTGCCGGACTGGATATGCGGCAGCGAGCTGGGCAGGTTGTCCACCATCATCGTCACCTGCCCGGCAACCAGGTCGGCCACGGCCGGCGCGGCACCCTTGTACGGCACGTGGATGATGTCGATGCCGGTGCGCTTCTTGAACAGCTCGCCGGACAGGTGCACCGATTGCCCGGTCCCCGACGAGGCAAACGAGAGCTTGCCCGGCTGGGACTTGGCCAGCGCCACCAGTTCCGCCACGTTGCGGGCAGGCACCTTGGCGTTGACCACCAGCACATTGGGCACCGAGACCACCATGGTGATCGGCGCGAAGTCCTCGGCACGGTAGGGAAGTTGCTTGTACAGGCCGTAGTTGATGGCATTGGGGCCGATATTGCCCATCATCAGCGTATAGCCGTCTGGCGCGGCCTGGCGCAGCGCCTGCACGCCGACGATGCCGGCCGCGCCGGCACGGTTTTCCACCACCACGGGCTGGCCCAGCAGCTCGGAGAGACGCTTGCCGACCAGCCGCGAAGCGATATCGGTGGTGCCTCCCGCCGCTGCGGGCACGATCAGGCGCACCGGCTTGTCCGGATAGTCGGCCGCGGCAGCGCCGCCCATGGTGGCCAAGGTGGCCACGCCCAGCATGGTGGCCACGCCCGCCAGCCTGCTTGCGCTGTAGCGCCGAACTGTCATGTGTCGTCTCCTGGGTGGCTGCGCGGCGGCCCGGTGGCCCGGCAGCCCGGGTTTTGTGCCGCCTTTGCACGAGGCAAGCCGGTAACCGCCCGCGCAATACGGACGAGCCTGCCTTTATGGTTCTCTTGCCACKCCGAATACGATAAATTGACGGCGGGGACATTGCTATTCACGATTGACAAAAGAGGCCTTTGGCCCAGCGAAACACATGCATTACGACCTGACCGACCTGCGCCTGTTCCTCAACGTCGGCGAAACCGAAAACCTGACCCGCGCCGCCGAGCGCAGCTTCCTTTCCCTGCCCGCCGCCAGCACCCGCATCAAGCAACTGGAAGAGGCCTTCCAGACCCAGTTGCTGATCCGCCAGGTCAAGGGCGTGCGCCTGACGCCCGCCGGCGACGCCCTCTTGCGCCATGCGCGCGAAGTGTTCCGCGAACTGGAGTGCCTGCACTCCGACCTGCGCCCTTATGCCAAAGGCGTCAAAGGCCGCGTGCGCCTGCTGGCCAACACTACCGCCACCAATTCCTTTCTCGCCACCGCGCTGTCGCGCTTCCTGGCGGAGAACCCGGATGTGGATGTCGAACTGGAAGAGCAACTCTCGCAGGCCATCGTCTCGGCCATCAGTGCCGGCGCCGCGGATCTTGGCATCGTCGCTGGCGAGGTCGCCACCAATGACCTGGAGGTCATGCAGCTCTGCAGCGACGAACTGATCGTGATCGCGCCGGTCAACCACCCGCTGCCGCAATTCACCAGCCTGCACTTTGCAGACCTGCTGGATACCTGCCGCTTCGTGGGCCTGAACCAGTTCAGCGCCATCCAGTCCTTCCTGGATCGCATCGCCAGCGGCATGGGCAAGCGCATCAGCCTGCGCATCCAGCTGGGCAGCTTCGACGCCGTGTGCCGGATGGTGGAAGCAGKCGCGGGCATTGCCATCGTGCCCAATAGCTGCGCGCGGCGTTATGCCAGCCGCAAGGTGCTGCGGTTTATTCCGCTTGAGGATGAATGGGCCAAGCGCGATCTGCGCCTGGTGCGCCGGCCAGGGCGGGAGTTGCCGCAGTTTGCGGAGACGTTGATTCAGTATTTGACGGATGCGGCGCGGGAACCGGTTTGAGCGGGGCTCCCGGCCGGCTTGCAGGTAGTCATTCCGCGGGCAAGTCCAGGACTTCGAGGAATTCCTGAGCCGGCGGCTTACGAGGCCATGGTGACTCAGCCCTTTTTGCGTTCGAGGATGCCGTTCAGGCAAAGCTGAGGAGCCTGTGCGCTAGCGCCTCACCCGCTCAGAGCGTCAACGTGAGTTTTCCAGTCAGCGCACCTGGCAACAGCGCCGAATCGGTCTGCCGCTCGCCATAAGTATTGCTCGACACCCGTAACTGCCGCTCGCTGGTCAGCGCCTCAAGGTGCTCGCCCAGGAAGCTGTAGATGCTGTCGTCAAAGCGCATCGTGCCAAGCGGCGCCTGAATGCGGCCATCTTCCACCCAGAACGTGGCGAAGCGCGTCATGCCGGTCATGCGGGCCGCCGGCGCATCGGACCAGTTGAGATACCAGAGGTTGCCGATATAGAGGCCCGTGCCGAGCGCCGCTAGCACGTCGTCCTGCGCGAGCTTGCCGGCCGCCATGGCAAGCGACTGCGGCGCCTCACCGGCACTGGCGGAATTGGCAGCGAGATCGTACTCGCGCGCGCTGCGTGGGTAGACCAGGCGGCCAGCTGGCCGCCCCGCTTGCACGAGCGTCACGTCGCTGCGTGGAATGCCTTCGGGGCCGAAGGCCGGAGCCAGTGTGCCGCTTGCGCGTTCGTCCAGGTCGAGCAAGTGGCTAAGCCGGGCGCCGCCATCGTACAGCCGCTGCAGCGGGCTTTCCTTCTGCGCCAGCGCGCGGGCCGAGAAGCCGCCCCAGGAACACATGCCGAGCACTTCATCGAGGGCCGCGGGGGCCAGGTAGGCCCGGTAGGCGCCGGGCGGCAGCACGCGCTGCGGCTTGCCCAGGTGCTCCAGCTGCTGGCGCGCTTGTGCAAAGCGGCTGGCGAACTCGGCGGCGTCCCAGCGCGAGCCCGCGTAGTCGGCCTTCACGGCCTGGYCGTTTTCGTGGAACAGGCTCCAGTCGAAGTGGAAGCCTTGCGCGGCATGCCAGCCGAAAGCGCCGAAGCTGCTGGCGAAGCCACGGTAKAGCGGGCCGGCGGCGTAGATGCCGACCAGGTCGAGCCCATGCGCGGCCTCTTCGATCTGCGCGAGCACTTCGGCGGTGTCCGGCGGCGCGGCCGCATCGGCCAGCGTGCGCTGCCAGGGCTCGCGCTCCAGCATCAGGTAGGGGTCCGGCTGCAACTGGCCGATGGCCTCGCGCAACCGCAGCAAGCCGTCGGCGAGGCGCTGCCGATCGGTCGCGGGATCGCCCGACAGCGCGACGCCGATATTGGCGTGGCGCTCGTCGCGGATCAGCTGGAGCCGGGCCGTGGCCTGCCGCACTTGTCCAGCCTGGCGCACCCTCGCGCGGTTGAAGCGGATGAACTCCGACTCCTCCGCGCTGTACCACAGCGTGAAGGCCTCGCCCTCGCCCAGCGCCTTACGCACATCATCGGCCAGCGCCGCAAACAACGACTGCGCATCCGCCATCACGCGGCGCCTCCAAAGACTTCCACTTGCTTGAACACGCAGGCCGGCGAAGCATGGCCGACGCGCACCACTTGGTTGGGCTCGCCCTTGCCGCAGTACGGCGTGCCGTGCACCTCGAAGGTACTGGCATCGCCAACCGCAGCCAGGCTGCGCCAGAAATTCGCGGAAACGCCGCGATAGTTCGGGTTCTTGACCACCCCCTTGAGCTCGCCGTCCTCGATCAGGCGCCCCCATTCGCAGCCGAACTGGAACTTGTTGCGCGCATCGTCGATGGACCACGAACGGTTGGACGACATCAGGATGCCGCGTTCAATGCCGCCGACCAGTTGCGCCATGGTGCGGTCGCCCGGCTCCAGGTTGAGGTTGGCCATGCGATCGATGGGCGGGCGGTTCCAGTTGCAGGCCCGGCTGTTTGCCACGCCCGGCAGCCCGCTGCGCCATTGCGACAGCGCGCCGCCCAGCGGGCGCAACAGCAGGCCATCCCGGATCAGGAATGCCTTCTGCGCGGGCTGGCCTTCGTCATCGTGGCCGTAGCTGGCCAGTTCCTCGGGGATGCCCGGGTCGAAGCTGATATTGAGCAGGTCCGAGCCGTACTGGTAGCGGCCGAAATCCTCCAGCCCGATAAAGCTGGTGCCCGCGTAATTGCGCTCGTCGCCGAGGATGCGATCCAGTTCCAGCGGATGGCCGATGGATTCGTGGATCTGCAGCATCATCTGGTCCGGCATCAGCAGCAGGTCGGTAGGGCCGCTCGGCGCGTTTGGCGCCAGCAGCAACTGCAAGGCTTCGTCCGCCACCCGCGATGCGGCGCCGGCAAAGCCGAGCCGCGCGATGACCTCCGCCCCGCCCTGCTGGCCGCTGCCGAAGCCGCCGAAGCTGCGGGTCTGGCTGTCGCTGCCGTCGAAGGCGGTCACGCTGATGCCGGGATAGACGAAGCGCAGCGCCTGCCATTGCTCGGCGCCTGCGCTATTCAGGTAGAGCTGCTCGTGGCGCTGGTGATCGAGATAAACCAGCCAGTTCACCAGCCGCGGATCGGCGGGCACGCTGGCGGATACCGCCGCCAGCAGGGCGAAGCGCTCGGCCAGCCCGGGGAACGCGCCATGCAGGCCAGGGGATTCGTAGCGGGCCTGGCCTTGCGGCGGCTCCAGCCCACGCAGGTCGACCAGGCCCCGCCCGGCGATCCGCCGGGCGAGTGCTTCGGCGCTGTCGAGCGCGCGCTGCAATCCGGCCACGCTGAGATCGCTGGTGGCGGCGTAGGCCTCCACGCCATCCACGCGCACGCTGAGCATGGCGCCCATGTCCTGCATGAAGGATGGCGGCTCGGCGATGCCGCGCCGCATTATGCAGTGCTCGCCGGTCTGGCGGACGAGACGCAACGAGTGAAACCCGGCGCGGGTGGTGAGCGCTGCGAAGTGCTGTCTGGCGCGTTCGAACAAAGGGGGCTCCTGCCACGGTTGCGGACGAGTCAACCTGACGCGGTTGCGTTCACACGCAAGCAGCAATGACCCATGAACTGTAAATCTTACTACCTTTGCACTTTATCGATGCCAGCAGCAGCTTCTCGAACGCTCTTCGGAAGCCGCCAGCCACGGTAGATCCGAGCCAGACAATGTCCGATCGCGATGCAGAAAATTCCCAACCGCATTCAGAAATATCTGGTTTTTCCGCTCCGGCAACTTTTAATGGACAAGGAGTGATAGAGTTTCACCGCCGTTACTCGCGATTTAGCTCGAATAGCGATCAAATATGCGACTGATTTACGGATTGATCCGCTCAGCTTCGCACTAGAACTCCCGGTAGAGTTCAGACTCGTCGGAAAATAATTATTGCAAGTTAAAAGTAACACCTATCGTATTCCATTAGGTGTTGGCGGAGCTTTTCCCTCGATTGGCTTCGCTTGTTGGCGAGGCACAGTAATAAATCAATCACAAAATAACATGGTGCGACATGCGTTGGATTGGTATTTTCATTTTTTTGTTAATTTATTCTGGCACCACAAAGGCAGACCTGCCTCTGAACATTGAGGGCTTACTAACAGATCGCGGTGAATTTAAGCTTGAGTTCGGTACGGCCTATGCAAATAACAACCGATCTGGAATCTCCGCTGGAGAGTTGATAACAATTCAGATTGGCCCGACACAGTTCATTAGTTTACCGACCAGCATTGGGGAAAGCCGGATTAATAGCGACATTATAATTCCGAATATAGGATTGCGCTACGGACTTTCAGCGGATGCTGAAGTGTATGGAAAGGCCACTTGGATAGCCGAATATTCTCGTTCACAGGGCGAAAGTGGCGAAGCATCAAATAGCTACAGTAATTTTAACGATGCATGGATCGGATTAAATTATCGATTTTTACGTGATGAAAAATTTCCCGCATTGTTGGGTTTCACAGAGCTCGCACTGGCGGAGAAGAATAATCATAGTGCAATCTACGGCAGATCACTATCTGTTGGGGCCACAGTCTATAGAGCCATAGACCCCGTGGTTCTTTCGCTAACCACCGCATTTCTTCATCRGGGAAGGCGAGACATCGGCGGAAACTCGACGATTCCAGGCAGCATATTCATCATCAACCCTCAAGTTTCGTTTGCGGTAAACGAGGCGGTCACGCTCAGTACGGGGTTGACTTGGCGCAGTCAGGCGGCAGAAAAAATAAATGGGATGCGCCAAGGCCAAAGAAATACCAGTTCAACTCTCAATCTCGGCCTTGCCTATCTATGGAACAAAAATACCATCCTTAACTTGACAAGTCGATCGGATGTCTCAGGCAAGGGTGGGACGGAGATCGGTTTGTCGGTACAGATCAAATTGGGGGATTTGTTTCCGGCGCGCCATGTAAAATCGGCGCAATCCTCTACCCCAAATTAATTGGTAGGAGTAGATATGTTGAAGAAGACAGTTATGGTTTTTGCATTGGCAGGGGCACTAGGAGCTGCAAGTACGGCTAACGCAGGCAGCTACGATATTCCACAAAAAAATATCGAAGTAAATCTCGTTTCCGCGTTCAAGCAGGTCGATCGTCCGATGCAAGTTGCTAGATTAACTGAACAGGAAATGCAAGACACGCAGGGCGCGTGGATTTGGGTGCCACTCTACTACGCGCCAGCCGTGGCGGGACACCTATGGGTTGCCTATCAAACTTCAGCTTACATGCCGATATATCACGCCGGCGTAGGTATTGGTAATTTTATCAGGAGGTGATTTTTCCAAAAAGGAGTTATAGTCCATAGAGGCCGATGGGAGGATCCACCCTCACATCGTTACTGGAGATAGTCTTGAATTTAATAAAAGATTTCATCAGGAGCATTAAGGACATGCGCGGTTGCGACGTAAACTCTGGCGCCTATCTTTTTAATCTTGTGCACTTGGCCGTCATTATTCCACTCATTATATTAATTTCCTTCTCTCTGATCAAAGAGTATTTCTTCAGTTAAATTTAACCCTACCACCAACAATTGGAGTATATTTTCATTGACATCGCCCTGATTTATTTTTTACGAGGGATTTAAAATTAGATCGCTGACTGCCTTGATAGCGCTTCTTCTTCCGCTTAATTCCATTGCGGACTTGATTATTCCCACACCAACACTTAAATCAAATACCCCCACAAGAAGCTGGAAATCACTGCGCGACGATGGCGTTGTTAAGCAGAAATACGACTACTCTTGCGG